>JABDJQ010000087.1 GCA_013002425.1 Gemmatimonadota bacterium | reverse complement strand
CCGATTCACCTGCTCGTGAACGACGACGAGCGCGACCTGAACGTGATCCGGAACACGATCGTCAAAGATCCGACCACCGGCGAAGAAGACGCGCTCAAGAAAATCTACAATCTGCTCCGCCCCGGCGATCCGCCGTCACTCGACACGGCGAAGGCGCTGCTCGATCGACTCTTCTTCAATCCGAAGCGGTACGATCTCGCGCGCGTCGGGCGATACAAACTGAATCGCCGCCTGGGCCTCAGCATCGATGACGATACGACGACGCTGACGAAGGACGACTTCGTCGCGATCATGGACTACGTGCTCCGCCTGAAAGCGGGGAACGGGTTCACGGACGACATCGATCATCTCGGAAACCGCCGCCTCCGCTCGGTCGGCGAACTGCTCGCGATCCAGTTCTCGATCGGTCTTTCGCGGATGGCGCGCATCATCAAAGAGCGCATGAGTCTCGGCGATACGGACAATATCGCGCCGTACGACCTGATCAACGCGCGCACCATTTCGGCCGTGATCAAGACGTTCTTCGGAAGCTCGCAGCTTTCGCAGTTCATGGACCAGACGAACCCGCTCGCCGAACTGACGCACAAGCGTCGCCTGTCGGCGCTCGGGCCGGGCGGTCTTACGCGTGAGCGCGCCGGCTTCGAAGTGCGCGACGTGCATTACACGCATTACGGCCGGATGTGCCCGATCGAAACGCCGGAAGGGCCGAACATCGGTCTCATCAGTTCGCTTTCGACGTACGCGCGGGTGAACGAATTCGGATTTCTCGAAACGCCGTACCGGGTCGTGAAAAACGGCGTGGTCACGATGAAGATCGAGTATCTGACGGCGGACCAGGAAGACGAGAACATTCTCGCTCCGGCGAACGTGCCGCTCGACGAGAAGAGCCGCATCGCGGAGGAACGCATCGTCGGACGATTCCGGAGCGATTATCCGGTCGTCGACCGCGAGCGCGTCAATTATATGGACGTGGCTCCGATGCAGCTCGTTTCCGCGGCCACCGCGCTGATTCCGTTCCTCGAACACGATGATGCCAACCGCGCGCTCATGGGATCGAACATGATGCGCCAGTCGGTGCCGCTTCTTCGCGCGCAGGTTCCGTACGTCGGGACCGGCCTCGAGAGAAAAGTGGCGCGCGACTCGGGCGTTACGGTCGTGGCCAGAAACGACGGGTTCATCGAAAGCGTGAGCGCCGATCAGATCGTCGTGAACTATTCGAAGGGCAAGGAACTCGACTTTACCGGCTTCGAAGGCCTCGAGATTCACAAGCTCACGAAGTTCAGGCGGTCGAACCAGGACACGTGCATCAACCAGACGCCGCTCGTGAAAGCGGGCGACAAGGTGAAGGTGGGCGACATTCTGGCGGACGGCCCCGGCACCGAAGGGGGCGAACTCGCTCTCGGACAGAACGTGCTCGTCGCGTTCATGCCGTGGAACGGCTACAACTACGAAGATGCCATCCTGCTCAGCGAGAACCTCGTGAAGGAGGATCGCTTCACTTCGATTCACATCGAAGAGTTCGAACTGCAGGTGCGCGACACGAAACGCGGCGTCGAAGAGATCACGCGCGAAATTCCGAACGTCAGCGAAGACGCCGTCAAGCATCTCGACGCCGACGGCATCGTCCGCATCGGAGCGCACGTGCGGGCGGGGGACATCCTCGTCGGCAAAGTGACGCCGAAGGGCGAAACGGAGCTTTCGCCGGAAGAGCGCCTGTTGCGCGCGATCTTCGGCGAGAAGGCCGGCGACGTGAAAGACGCGTCGCTCAAGGCTTCGCCCGGCATGGACGGAATCGTCATCGACGTGAAGGTCTTCTCGCGCAAAGAGCGCGAC
This sequence comes from Gemmatimonadota bacterium, assembly GCA_013002425.1. Lineage (GTDB taxonomy): Bacteria > Orphanbacterota > Orphanbacteria > Orphanbacterales > Orphanbacteraceae > JABDJQ01. The sequence continues at coordinate 4,356 of JABDJQ010000087.1, read as the reverse complement.
GAGCGCGCGAAGAAGGACGAGAAGAAGAAGGCGGACGAGCTCAAGCGCCGCATCAAGAAAGAAATCACGGGGATGCAGGAACTGCGCGACCAGCGAGTTCACGAAGCCCTCGAAGACAAGTCGACGGCTCGTTTCTACAACGCCGCCACGGACGATTACGTGCGCGCCGGCCGCAAGTGGAACGAGCGTCTGTTCAAGGAAATCGATTTCGAGAAGGTCAATCCGGGCGAGCAGTTCACGGACGACACGCGCACGAACAATCGCGTGCGCCAGATTCTGACGGCCGCTCTGGACGCGATCGACCTGAAAGAGCGTGAGCTCGCGCGCGAACTCGAACGTCTGAGCCGGGGCGATGAACTGGCGCCGGGCGTCGTGAAACTCGTGAAGGTATACGTTTCGAAGAAGCGCAAGATCTCGGTCGGTGACAAGATGGCCGGGCGCCACGGGAACAAGGGGGTCGTCGCCAAGATCCTGCCCGTGGAGGATCTGCCGTACCTCGAAGACGGAACGCCGGTCGAAATCGTACTGAACCCGCTCGGTGTGCCGTCCCGTATGAACCTGGGACAGATTCTGGAGACGCATCTCGGACTCGCGTGCCAGAAGCTCGGGATTCACGCGGCCACTCCCGTGTTCGACGGCGCCACGATTCAGGAGATCAAGGACAAGCTTGCGGAAGCGAACCTGTCCGAGTCGGGCAAGACCGATCTCTATGACGGGCGCACGGGCGAACCCTTCAAGCAGAAAGTGACCGTCGGCCAGATCTACATGCTGAAACTGTCGCACCTCGTGGACGACAAGATTCACGCACGATCGATCGGGCCGTACTCGCTCGTTACGCAGCAGCCGCTCGGCGGAAAAGCCCAGTTCGGCGGACAGCGTTTCGGGGAGATGGAGGTCTGGGCTCTGGAAGCGTACGGAGCCGCATACACCCTGCAGGAGCTCCTCACAGTGAAATCGGACGACGTGGTCGGCCGTTCCAAGGTATACGAGGCGATTGTGAAGGGCGATAACCCGCCCCGCCCGGGTATTCCGGAGTCGTTCAACGTTCTCGTCAAGGAGCTTCAGTCGCTTGGTCTCGATATCCATCTTCAGCAGGAAGAGGAATCGCGCAGCTAGCGTAGAGCCGTTTCAACCCGTTGGGGGCAATGCTCAATATGTTCACCGCAAGGGAAAGACAAGACAGGAAGCCGGCGTCCTTCGAAGCGATTCGGATTCAGCTCGCTTCTCCCGATACGATCCTCAGCTGGTCGCACGGGGAAGTGACGAAACCGGAGACGATCAACTATCGATCGTTCAAGCCCGAGAAGGACGGTCTCTTCTGCGAGCGCATCTTCGGTCCCGTGAAGGACTGGGAATGCAACTGCGGCAAATACAAACGAATTCGATACCGCGGGGTCGTCTGCGACCGCTGCGGCGTCGAAGTCACGCAGGCGAAAGTGCGTCGCGAACGGCTCGGGCATATCAAGCTCGCCGTTCCGGTCTCCCACATCTGGTACTTCAAGGGGATTCCGTCGCGCATCGGCCACCTGCTCAACATGACCGTGCGCGACCTGGAGCGCATTCTCTATTACGAGTCGTATGTCGTCACCGATCCGAAGGAGACGCCGCTCGAAGAGAAGGAACTCCTGGCCGAAGAGCGTTACTTCGAGCTGCAGAAAGAGCTCGGGAACGACGCGTTCGACGCGGACATGGGCGCCGAGGCGATCAAGACGCTGCTCCGCAACGTCAACATCGAGGAGCTTTCGCCGCAGCTGCGCGTGCAGGTCAAGATGGAGACGTCGGTTCAGCGCAAGAAAGAGACGCTGAAGCGCCTCAAGGTCGTCGAAGCGTTCCGCAATTCGGGCAATCTGCCCGAGTGGATGATTCTCGACATCGTCCCCGTGCTGCCGCCGGACCTTCGTCCGCTCGTGCCGCTCGAAGGGGGACGATTCGCGACGTCCGACCTGAACGATCTCTATCGCCGGGTCATCAATCGCAATAACCGGCTCAAGAAGCTGATCGATATCCGCGCTCCCGAAGTCATCCTGCGCAACGAAAAGCGGATGCTGCAGGAAGCGGTCGACGCCCTGTTCGACAACGGCCGCAGAACGCGCGCCGTACGCGGACCGGGGAACCGTCCGCTCAAGTCGCTTTCGGACATGCTGAAGGGGAAGCAGGGCCGCTTCCGTCAGAACCTCCTCGGAAAGCGCGTCGATTATTCGGGCCGTTCCGTGATCGTCGTCGGTCCGGAGCTGCTGCTGCATCAGTGCGGGCTGCCGAAGAACATGGCGCTCGAGCTGTTCAAACCCTTCATTATTAAGAAGCTCGAAGACAAGGGTTACGTGCAGACCGTCAAGAGCGCGAAGAAACTCGTGGAGCGCGAGAAGCCCGAGGTCTGGGACATTCTCGAAGAGATCATCCAGGACCATCCGGTGCTGCTGAACCGCGCCCCCACCCTTCACCGTCTCGGGATCCAGGCGTTTCAGCCGGTTCTCGTCGAAGGGAAAGCCATTCGCGTTCATCCGCTCGTCTGCTCGGCGTTCAACGCCGACTTCGACGGCGATCAGATGGCCGTGCACGTACCGCTTTCGTTCGAAGCGCAGATCGAGGCGCGGGTGCTCATGCTCGCGAATCACAATATTCTGGCGCCCGCGAGCGGCCGCCCCGTGGCATCGCCGTCGCAGGACATCGTCCTCGGCTGCTATTACCTGACCAGCGCGCGCGACGGCGCGAAGGGCGAGGGCGGCAAGTACGGCAGCTTCGATGAAGTGGATGCCGCGTACGCGCTCGGCGAAGTCGAGCTGAACACGCGGATCAAGGTTCGCTACGACGGGAAGGCGCACGATACGACCGTGGGTCGCGTGATCTTCAACCGCATCGTGCCGAAAGAGCTCCAGTTCATCAACAAGCAGATGTCGAAGGGCGCGCTCGAAGCGCTCGTCGGGCAGTGCCATTCGGATCTCGGGAACGCGGTCTGCGCGAAGTTCCTCGACGATCTGAAGAAGCTCGGCTTCCACTACGCGACGATCGGCGGGGTCACGATCGGAATCGACGACATCATGATTCCGGATGAAAAAGCGGGACTCCTGAAGCGCGCCGAAAAAGAAGTGAACCAGATTTACGAGCACTACAAGTCCGGGAAGATCACGAACAGCGAACGTTACAACAAGGTGATCGATACCTGGACGCACGTCACGAACGACGTTTCCGACATCATGATGCAGCGCCTGGGCGAGGCCGAAAAGGGTTTCAACTCCGTGTACATGATGGCGCACTCCGGATCGCGAGGCTCGAAAGAGCAGATCCGGCAGCTCGCGGGGATGCGCGGTCTCATGGCGAAGCCGCAGAAGAAGCTGACCGGACAGGAAGTGATCGAATCGCCGATCAAATCGAACTTCCGCGAAGGTCTGACGGTGCTCGAATACTTTATTTCGACTCACGGCGCCCGCAAGGGGCTGGCCGATACGGCGCTCAAGACCGCCGATGCCGGTTACCTGACGCGTCGTCTCGTCGACGTGGCGCAGGACGTTATCATCAACGAGCCTGACTGCGGCACGATTCTCGGGATCGACACGACCGCGCTGAAAGAGGGCGAAAAGGTCATCGAACCGCTCGCCGACCGCATTCTGGGTCGCGTGGGCGTCGAAGACGTCATCGACCCGATCAGCGGCGACATCATCGTCAAGGCCGGCGACGAGATTCGCGAGGATGAAGCGAATCAGATCGAAGAGGTCGGCATCACGATGGTCAAGATCCGTTCGGTGCTGACCTGCGAATCGAAACGCGGCGTCTGCATCAAGTGTTACGGCCGCAACCTCGCGACGGGCAAGATCGTCAATATCGGGGAGGCGGCGGGAGTCATCGCGGCGCAGTCGATCGGCGAACCGGGTACGCAGCTTACGCTCCGTACGTTCCATATCGGTGGTACGGCGGCGCGCATCGCGGAAGACACGGATCTCGCCGCGAAGGTCGCCGGTACGATTCAGTTCAACGACCGCGTCCGGATCCTGAAGAAGGACGACGGCGAGCGCGTGGTGCTTTCGCGCCACGGCGAAGTCTCGGTCATCGACTCGGACGGCAACACCCGGGCGAAGCACCGGATTCCGTACGGCGCGATCCTGAAGGTGGACGCCGACGAAAAGGTCGAAGTCGGTCAGCCGATGTTCGAATGGGATCCATACTCGAGCCCGATTCTGACGGAAAAGAAGGGAACGGTGAAGTTCGTCGACATCATCGACGAAGTCACGGTTCGGGAAGAACTCGATGACAAGACGGGTCTTCGCCAGCGGGTCATCATCGATGTCCGCTAAAAGAACCTTCACCCGACGATCCGGATCGTGGGCGCCGGGGGCCGCAAGGTCGCCGAATACCTGATCC
>JABDJQ010000077.1 GCA_013002425.1 Gemmatimonadota bacterium | reverse complement strand
GAACGAGCTCTTGAAGAGCGCCTGTTTGACCGGTTCGTTGAAGATCTCGGAAGGCGACTGCAGAATCTCTACCTTGAACACTTTGCCTTTTTCGTCGATGAAGACGCGCGCCACGACCGTACCCTCGATACCGGCCTGTCGGGCGAGCTGCGGGTAATCGGGCTTGTAGATGCGCTTTTCCATCGGCGGATCCGAATACGACGTGAAGTCGGCGCCCTCGCCGGGATCGACGTAGTTGAGACGCGCCGCGGAGGGATTGTCGATGTCGACTTCCGTGTCTTCGATCGTCTCTTCGGGATCGACCTCTTCGGAGATCTGGATCTCCGTGAACTCGGCCGCGATCGGAATACGCGGGCGCGGCACTTCGACCGGCGGAAGCGGAACTTCGACTTCCTCGAGCTGCTCGATCACGACGATTTCCTCTTCCTTCGGTACGTACGGGGCCGGTTTGAAGGAAGGCGTGAACACGAACGCGCCGAGATGGCAGAGTATCGCCACGATCAGGGCGACGTCGAAGTATTTTCGGAAGTTCAGTTTTAAGGCTGTATGGGCGGAGTATGCCATCGAATTCAGTGATCTCCCGGGCTACGGCCGCGGTTCGAAATCCGCGCTGAACGATACCTTCGTCGCGTTGACCTTCTTCAGCTCTTCCATGATGTCGGCCATGCGCTCATACGAGGCCTGCTGGTCCGCTTTGAACGCCACGATCAGCGCCGGGTTCGCTCCGAGCTTGCCGAGCATGATCCCGCCCACCGTCTTCAATTCGACGATGTTGTCGTTGATCGAGAGACGACCGGCGCGATCGACCCAGATGTAGGCGACCTTCTCGCGCGCGATCTGTTCGGCCGCCGCCGCTTTCGGCAGGGTCACAGGGAGACCGTCTTCGAGTTTGAAGATCGTGGTTACCATAAAGAAGATGAGCAGCAGAAACGCGATATCCGCCATCGAAGATGTCGGAACGTCCGCCCCCGCTCTCTGATTGCGTTCGAATCGAGCCGACATCGCTACCTCTTCCCCGTGCGCAGCGTGATCTTCCTCGCATCCGCCAGCTTGATCTCGTCAAGAACGTCGACCATGTACTTGTAGTAGGAACGCGGCGACGTTTCGATCACGCAGATCGTCTTGTCGTTTTCGAGAATCCGCTTCGTCACTCTGTCGCGGATCGAAGGGATCGCCACCTGCTCGCCGTCGAGCGTGACGATTCCGGCCGCGTCGATCTTGATCTCGAGGATGTTCTCTTTCGCGATCGGCTTCGGCGCGCTTTCCGAGTTCGGAAGCACGAGCGAGAGCCCCTTCTCCATATTGAAGATTGTCGTCACGAGAAAGAAGATGAGCAGCAGGAACGCCACGTCGGACATGGACGAGCCCTGGATCGTCGTATCGACTCGTGATTTCTTCTTGATCCTCATGGATACATTCGCCTCTGGCTTAGTGGCCTTCCATGCTCACGAGCGTATCGATTACTTCGGTCGACGCTTCTTCCATTTCGATCACGAAACGGTCGATCTGAGCGACGAAGTAGTTGTACGCGGCCTGCGCCGGAATGGCGATCATGAGTCCCGAAAGCGTGGTGATCAGTGCTTCCGAAATACCGGAGGCAACGACCTTCGCGTTGACCTGATCGGCGGCGGCGATGGCTTCGAACGCGCTGATCATCCCGGACACCGTTCCGGCGAAGCCGAGGAGCGGTCCGATCGTCGCGACGGACGAAATGACGACGAGCCCGCGCTCGAGGAACGACATTTCGATCGTTCCCGCGGACTGGATGGCTTTTTCGATGGCTTCGGGGCCACGCCCGGCCTTCATGAGACCGGCGTGAAGCACGGCGCTGATCGGTCCCGATGTTTTTTCGCAAACACCCTTGGCGGAATCGATGCCGCCGGTACGAAGCGCCTGCGCGATTTCGTCGAGGAAATTACGGACGTTGATGCGCGCCTTGGAGAATGTGAAGAGGCGCTCGAAGAAGAACGCGAGGCCGATCACGGAGAGGGCGAGCAGAGGCCACATGAACGGGCCGCCGTTGTCGAAGAACTGCACCGCGCCGCTTTGCGAGAAACGCTGCATGAAAGTCTGCGGCTCTTCCGTATCGGCGAATCCCGCGCCGGCGGCGAGAGATTCCGTCGATGCGGCCACTTCTTCCATCAGCGTGTCGACTGCCTCGATTACCTCTTCGGCGGCAGCATCAACCTCTTCGCCTGCGCTGGTCTCGGTCCCCTGCGCGGATGCCGGAGCCGAGGTGAACAGAAGCAATGCGAGGCCGAGCCCCATGCATGCACTCCATTTCCGTTTTCCGCGAACCGTCATGAATCTTCTCCTCATTGGCGCGAAACTCGCCCCGTTAACGCTTCTTCAGGGGCGGCTGTAGCCTGCATAATTTGGTATATGGACAGGTATTAGACTTAATTGATGATCGTCAGGCAATTAAACTCCAGCCTCTTTGCCGGTGTCAACCGTTTTGTCCCCGGAAGAACTCCTAGAACTCCGTTTGATCGGTGCTCCGAATCAGCGAATAGTTGCCGTACCCCTCGACGTCCACGAACACGAACTCGAGCTGCAGGCCGGCGCCGCGATTCCGGCGCTCACCCAGAAATGCCCCTCGTTCGTTGTAGATCCAGATCTCGTATCCCTTCTCGTCCGCGTTGAAGCCGCCCAGGGCGCCTTCGACGCTCTGCTGATCCGATCCGGGCTGAAACCCGAGCTGAGGCGTGAAGAATGACTGGCTGGAATACCCTGTCGACAGCTGATCGGGCTCCCCGTAGC
>JABDJQ010000075.1 GCA_013002425.1 Gemmatimonadota bacterium | reverse complement strand
GGACAGGGGAATTGACGATGGAGAGTGCGCCGCCACTGGCGCTATCTCCATCCGCGATCGTGACACCGGCAAGTCGACAGCCATCGCCTGTCGATTTGAACTGAAATGCGCGACCGGCGCCACCGAGAAGGATTCGACAAGTCGCCGGGTCCCCGTCCGCAGAACGGATATCGAGAGGGATCGTGACTACCACGTCCCTGCTGCCCGGCCCTGTATAGTCGCCGCTCCCAAGCAGAATCGTGTCTCCCGGCGATGCGGCACTCACCGCGACTGCAATCGTCGAGTAGGGTCCGGTGCCGTCTGGTTCAACGGGAAGGACCGATCCGCTGGAAGGGCACGGTAGCAGTATGCTCAACAAGATAGTCAGTGGGACGGGACAAGAACGAGAGGAAGCGAGTGCTTGATCTATCATATGATTTCCAGTCGATGCAGACGAACTCTCGACAAGCTCACTATACCTGAACACGATATCGGCAACCCGCGCGCGCACACTCTACCGGAACAGCGCCTTCACTCCGCTCCAGCTCGACTTTTCCTCGATCGGAACCGCCGGGCCGGCGACGCCGACGAACGGCGAAGATCCTGTCGACGTCAGGCTGTCGCAAACCGTGAAGAAGCCCGAGCTGAGATCGGTCTTGAACCAGCCGCTGTTCTCGGGGTCGATCGCGAAGCGGAAGTCCGCTCAAGCATCGGCTATTCGGGGGCGGAAATCAAGGGAAGTGGCGCGCGCGGGTCGATTGACGCCCTACTCCGGCTTCGGATAGAAACGAAGCGAGAACTCGGATTCGGGCGCGCCGCCGGGGTGAATCGCGATCGAGGTCTCGAGAAGTTCTCGCGCCTTGAGACGCGCCGTGCGACCGTCCATGGTCCGGCTCAGTGTGAACGTGAGATGAATCGCCTCCGAGGTAAACGCACCGTCGGTCAGCGACGGGGAATCCGGATTCTGTTCGAGCGCCTCGCGCAGAAGCGGGGTGGCTTCGGCGATACGTCCCGCGAACACGAGATCCCACGCGCTCGGTTCGTCGCTCGCCTTGCGGGCGCAGAACTGTTCCGATCCGTCGGCGAAAATCAAGCGCACGCCGTCGCGACGTTCATCGAGCACGAGATCGAGTCCCGGGATGCCGGCACGCGCGCGACCGGGGCCGAGCGCGGCAAGGGGCGTGTCCATCTGGGGCAGCGCCGTCGCGCGCCAGAATCCGTTCCGTTCGCGAATCACGAGATCGCTGCCGGGTTCGAACGCGTAACGGCCGGCCCAGGCCGCGTTCGTGAGCGCGCGCGCGTCGAGTGTTTCGGGCGCCGGCTCGAATGCGAGCGCGGCATCGAGCGCCGCATCGCGTCCCGCCATCCTGTCGGCGAACCGGTCGGGCACCGGCACATCGACACGCACTACGCGCCGGCGATCGACGCTCGCGGCGTCTCGTCCGGCGACCTGCGATATGCGAACGGTCAGTCCGGTGTTCGGAAGCGTGAAGTCGTCGTCGTCACCCGGCTCGCCGATCGAACCGCCCGGCGGTACACCGATCAGTGTCGCGTGTGTGAAGCGTTGCATCTGACTCAGAAAGTCGCTCGCCGCGGAAAAGGTCTTCGGGCCCGTCAGGATCACGATGCCGCCGGGCCGGTCAAGTGACGGGACAGACGCGAGGAGCGGGCGCAGGTGCGCGGCGTACTGATAGCCGCCGCCGCCGTTTTCGCGCAGATCGATCACGAGTCGATCGACCGTGTTCTCTTCGAGATGGGAGGCCAGTCGCGCGCCGAAAGCCCAGATCGTCTCTCCGCTGTCGGCGTTCGCCACGCGCCTGAAGTTGAAGTACACGGCGTCATCTTCGGGAATCGGTTCGTAGAAGTAATTCGTTCCCGCCTTTCGATCGCGCCTTGTCTCCGGCCACGCGAGTTCTTCCCTATTCGTTTCGCGATACTGTTCGAGCGTCATGCGCACAAACGACTCGTGCACGACCTCACCGTCGATCGTGCGGAGCGTGAGGTCGATGGACGAAGGGGAATCCGAGAGGCCGAGGGCGTGCATGAGCCCCGGCAGATGCAGGTACGAGTGCGCCCATCGCCGAAAACGACTCTCGTTCGAGTGAGGGACGAAGGCGCGCAGCCGGTCGAGCGCGGACTCGATCGAGGCTCCTCCCACGGCAAGGATCTTCGCACCGAGCAGCGCGCTCTCCGACTCGGGCAGTTTCACGAGATAGACTCCGTCGTCGAAGATCTCCGCGAAGAAGGGCGCGATTCCGAGTTGTTGATAGCGATCGGAACCGGCAAGCATGGTGTGGCCGTCGCCGACTACGGCGATCATGCGAAGCATCTGCGTGAGGATCTCGTCGGCGGTGGCGCCGCTGCCGGCGTATTGCCGCAGTTCCTGCTCGACACGCGTGAATTCAGGTTCCCCCCGCAGCCAGAACGGAGCCGCGTGCTCCTTGCGAATGAGTTCCGCAAGAATCGGAGCGTCCAGCGCGAGCGCGGATGTTTCGGCTCTCGGTCTGTCTTCGGCACGCAGAATTCCTGCGCTCATCAGTATCAGTGAAATTGTGACCAGGGCTCTGGCAGAACACATTCGGGTGCATCCCTTTCCGCTCATGCAATTGCGAATCGACTTTACAGGATACTCAAGAAGACGCGTACAACTCACGCATTGCTCAGGAAATCGTGCGTCGGGGCGGAAATCAAGGGGAGCCGAGGGCGGCGAGGGCCGTGCGGACGCGGCCGGTGTGTTCGTGATCGGGCCCGAAACCGGCTTCGAGCGCTTCGAGCGCTTCCTGGTACGCGGCGCGGCCGGGATCGCGGGCACCGGTGGCTTCGAGGCATCGGGCGTACTCTTCGAGCGTAAGCCCGAGGTCCGCGGCACGCACGCCGAGATCGCGAAACTTGCGGACGGCGGGTTCGAGGTATCGTAACGCGTCGGCCCAGCGCTCGCGCTCGGTGAGAAAACTGCCGAGGCGCATTTCGTCGTAAGCGACATAGCGATGCTCTTCGCCGAGGCTCGCCGTGCGCGCGGCGAGTACGTCGCGGTACAGCTGTTCCGCCTGCGCGAATCGGCCGGCATCGCGCAAGACTTCCGCGAGCGCGACGGACGAGTGCAGCACTTTGTCGTATTCGTCGCCGAACAGCGCGCGGCGCGCCTCGACGACACCTTCGAGCGTTTCGCGCGCAAGCTCGAGATCTCCCTGCCTGTGATAAAGCACGCCGAGATTGTGCCGCGTGCGCAGCACCATGGCGTGGTCTTCGCCGAGAAGCGCGGTCCTATTCGCGAGAACGGCGGCGTGCAGCGACTCGGCTTCGCTCAATCGTTCGTGGTTCGCGTAGAACGTCGCGAGGTTGCTCATGGCGATCCATGTCGTGGGATGGTCCTCCCCCGCGATTCGCCGCTGCGCTTCGAGCACACGGACATAGAG
>JABDJQ010000049.1 GCA_013002425.1 Gemmatimonadota bacterium | reverse complement strand
GCCGTCGCTCATGAGGCTGCTCGCGAGCGTCCATTTCACGTACTTGTGAAGGCCCGGATGCGGGAACGGAACGTATTTCGTCGAGAGTTCGTCCGGGTCGTAGTTGTAACTCGGCGTGAAATTCAGGCAGAAGAGTCCCGAGAAGTGCGCCGGCGTGTCGGAGTAGAGCGTGTCGCCGCCCAGATATCCGCGCTCCGGATCGGTCATGCCGCTCTCGTAGCCCTTCTTGTGCTCGTGCGGATGGCCTTCGTGCCAGCGCCCGTTCACGTACTGGAAGTGCTCCGGCGCGAGGTAGCCGTTTACTATAATGAGGTATTCGGGACCGAACTCCGCGCGCAGCGTCGCGAGAAACGTGTCGACGCCCGCCGACCACCAGAGGGTCAGATCTTCGTTGCTGTCGCCGATGCCGTCGCGGTTCGAGTCGATCGAGTCGACGCCGGGGTCCCAGCGCTGCGGCACGCTGTGCCACCAGTGAATCGTTTCGGCGACTTCATCGAGCCGGATCCCTTCGATCAGATCGGGATACTCGTGCACCGTTGCTTTCGCGATGTACTTCGCGTAGGCGCGGGCCGCGTCGAGGTTCGTCAGGTTGATGCGACCCTGGTTGCAGATTTCGCTTTCGCCGTTGATGAACCATTTGCCGCCGTTCTTGTCGTGCAGAATCCAGTCATACTCGTGGGCCTCGAGCGTGTCGCCCCACGCTTCGCGATCCGGCGTCTCGTCGCTCCACCAGTTGTCGCAGCTGATCGCCGCGCTCCAGTCCTGCATCACCATCAGGTTCGGATTCTCGGCGCGCAGCGTTTCCATCGAGTCTCGAAACCCGTTGCCGGTCGTGAACGCCCAGTTACCGACCTCGAGTACGTCGTATTTCCGCATTCCCGCGAAGTCGGAGGGTTCCAGCCGCCCGATCATCGTGGTATAAAACTTCGGATAGATGTCCGGCACGGGGCGAGGCGCCGCATCGGCCACGGCGGGCCAAAGGGTCGCAGCGGCCAGGGCCAGTGCGGAGAGTCTCACGATGAAGTCCGGTCTCATGTTCGGTGTCGGTCCTTTTCAGTGTCGATCCTCTGACGCGTTCGGTTCAGATTTTCAGCATCTGTTCAGCCGACGCACAGAGCACGGCTGCTGAACAGGGGAACTTGTCGCAAGACTCCGCTGTTCTTAGAGCAATACGGATCAGAACGGCCGGTCCCCCGCACCTGAAGTTTGCAAGTTGTGCACCAATCTGATGTTCGGCCGCTATGCCGCCAGGGATTAGTGATATATTGTCCTGAACCGCCAACACGCGAGAGGAATGACGAGAATTGAACCGCCTGATCGTGATTTTTGCCGTTTTCCTGATGATGTCCGCCCCTGTCCCCCGCGTTCTCGCCGATGACGACCGCGACGCCGGCGACGTGCGCCCGAACGAGATCCGCGCCGGAATCGGGATCTACAACGCCAACGCGTCGGTGCCCGTTCCGCTGCTGTCGGGAAAGCAGATCGAGGAAGTACTGAACGGCGGCGTGGCGAAGATCCGTGAGAAGGGAGCCACCCCTGACGACCCGCAGCGGGCGCTAGGGTACATTCTGATCGATCATCCGCGTCCGGCCGTCTGGCTGGCGGCGCTCGAGCCCGACTACCTGCCGGTCAAGGGGCTCACCGAGTATCAGGCGAAGAGCGATTCGGTCGGCAACAGCACCTGGTACCAGCACATCAAGCTGCCCTGGCCGGTCACGAACCGGCACTGGCTGATCGATCTCACGAACAACCTCGAGCTCGCGGATGCGACACGCGGCAAAGTGTGGGAACAGACGTGGGATCTGAATCCGGGCGGCGAAGCGGAAGCGAAACGGCTCGTCGGCCGGGGGCTCGTGTCCGGTATTACGATGGCGGAAGCGCAGAAATCGATCTTTACGCCCGTGAACCACGGCGCGTGGATCGCCGTACGGCTTCGCGAAGACAAGACGCTGCTGATCTACGGCGTTACATCCGTGATCGGGGGCATGATTCCCGAAAGCCTCGTGGTGCGTTACGCGATGTCGACCCTCGACGAACTGCTCTACGGAATCGCCGACAGAGCCGAGAAAATGCGGACCTTGTTCGCGAACGGGAACTACCCGGTTCCCGGCGGCGACGGCGAACCGTTCCCCGCGGGCCTGGGCTACTAGACCCGCTTCAGAATCATGTCCGCCAGATAGTCCGAGCGGCACGGCGCGTCCGGCTTCTGACGAAGGGTCACCGTGTCCGCGCTCACGATCACGTGTGTGAAATTGCGCGTCTCCGCATCGTCCCGATGCATGCAGACCGAGTAAGCGCTCGGTCCTTCTCCATGATCATGATGAAAACGAAGATGCGCGGCGCGTGTGCTTTCGTACCGCGCCCCCGAAGCGATCGGCGCGAACGCGTCGGTTCGCGTGGTCGTGACGCGCGCGAGTCCGGCGTGTGATGACGAAACGACGGGCTGCGCGGCAGCCTCCTCGGCGATCCGTGATCCGTCCCACGCGAAGACGCGGGCTCCTTCGCCCGGCGCGAGCACGATCACGCGGAACGGCGGGTATCGATCCGCCCGGGCCGCTGCAAGCCTGCGCGCGATTTCGTCTCCGCTTCGAGACGACGCGAGATCGAGCACGAGCAGCCCGCGGCTCCGATACGTCCGGGTCCGGTCGAACGGCACCTCGTAACGGTTCAGGAGCCCGATCGAAAGGCCGTGCTCGTTCGCAGCAATCCACGATCCGCCGTGGTCGCCGTCGGCCGGCGCGATGAACCGCACCCCGTCCCTCGCTTCGCGAACCGCCGGCGCGGCCGCCGGGAGGCGGCTTTTTCGTTCATCTCGATTGAAGAAGAACTCGTAGCCGTTCTTCCGCAGGAACCAGGTCGCCGTACACATATCTCTATAATAGAGTTTTCATCTTGCTTATGCTGCTGTCATGGACCTGACGCTGATTTATGTCATTGCGGCCGTGACGCTTCTCTACGGGCTGATTTCCGGGCGCGTCGAGCGCTCGTTCCTGACGCCGCCGATGGTGTTCGTGATCGTGGGCTTTTCGATCGGTTCGGCCGGCGCGGGTCTGCTCACCCTCTCGCCCGGGGACCCGGGCATTCATCTGCTCGCGGAGATCACGCTCATCATCGTGCTCTTCAGCGATGCCGCCCGCATCGATCTCGGGGTATTGAAGCACCAGGTGAAGGTGCCGGCGCGGCTCCTCGGGATCGGACTTCCGCTCTCCATTCTGGCGGGTACGCTCGTCGCGCGCTGGCTCTTTCCGTCGTTCACGATTGCGGAAGCGGCGCTGCTCGCCGCGATCCTGGCGCCCACCGACGCTGCTCTCGGACTCGCGGTCGTTTCGAGCCCGATCGTGCCGAAGGCGGTGCGGCAGTCGGTCAATGTCGAGAGCGGCCTGAACGACGGACTCGCCCTTCCCGCGGTGATGTTCTTCGCCGCGCTCGCGTGTCATGAACTCGGCACTCTCGACGGGTGGGTTCTCTACCTGATACGACAGATCGCGTTCGGCGCTCTGGTGGGCATCGGAGTCGGCTGGCTCGGCGGACTGCTCGTCGCGCGCGCTTCGCGAGCCTCCTGGATGACCGCCGGGTTCGTCAAGCTCTCGGGGATCGCCATCGCGCTTCTCGCGTACGGCTTTGCGGAGCACGCTCACGGAAACGGTTTCATCGCGGCGTTCCTCGCGGGCATGATGCTCGGCAATTTCCATCGATCGGTCTGCGAGCCGCTCGAAGAGTACGCGGAACTCGAGGGACAGCTGCTCACGCTCGTGGCGTTTCTGCTGTTCGGCGCCGTCCTGCTGCCGGACGCGCTTCCGCACATGACCGGGATGACTCTTCTCTACGCCGTGCTCAGCCTGACCGTCATTCGAATCGGTCCGGCTGTCCTCTCGCTCATCGGGAGCCCGACAGGATGGGGGACGCGGCTTTTCGTAGGCTGGTTCGGCCCGCGCGGGCTCGCATCGATCCTGTTCACGCTGCTCATTCTCGGCGAGTTTCACCTCGAAGTGCGCCATCAGATCTCGTCCGTCGTGATGGCGACCGTCTTCCTCTCCGTCTATCTGCACGGGCTCAGCGCCCGTCCCGGGGCGGGCTGGATCGGGCGCTACGTGGAAGGGCGCGATCGCGCGGGCGCGCACGAGTTCATGGATTATCCGACGCTTCCGACGCGCGCCGGTTATTCAGATCACGAGCGGTCGTGACGAAGCCGCCCGCACACGCCGCAATTGACACGTCCATGCGATTGGTCTACTAGATAGGTCATGGGCACGCATCATCACTCCTACAACGTCGAACACTACGAACTCATCCATGACGACCTGACATCGCTCGAAGTGCATCCGGACCGGATCGACTGGGTGCACGTTGAGGGGGGAACGGACGCGGAGCTCGATCAGCTCGCGGAGAAGTTCGGGATGCACCGTCTCGTGCGCGAGGATATCGGCACGAACAAGCAGCGCCCGAAAGTGGAGGAGTACGGCCAGCACGTGTTCGTGGTCGCCCGCATTCCGGGCGCGCGGCCGAGCGATCCGACGATTCAGGTGTCGTTCTTTCTCGGCGACGCGTTTCTGCTTTCGTTCTGCCAGGAGACGACGACGTGCTTCGACGGCGTGCTCACACGCATCGAGCAGGGCGGCCCGCGCATTCGGCGATTCGGCGCCGACTACCTGATGTATGCGCTGATCGATGCGGTCATCGATGCGTACTTTCCGATCGCGGACGAGATTGCCGAAGGCGCGGAAGATATCGAGCGCGTGATTCTGGAGGGAGCTGATGACGAACTGCTGGTCGACTTGCTGGCGACGAAGCGTCACCTGCGCATGATCCGCCAGGTTCTCGCGGGACATCGCGAGGCGCTCCGCGTTCTTTCACGCGACGAACTCGCGCCGATTTCGGAAACCGCACGCATCTACCTGCGCGACTGCAGCGATCACTGCATCCGGATTCTGGACACGATGGAGGGGCTGCGCGACCAGACGTCGGATCTCGTCGACTTCTATCTTTCGCAGGCGAGCCACCGGATGAACGAAGTCATGAAGGTGCTTACGATCATCGCCACGATCTTCATTCCACTCGGATTCATGGCCGGGCTTTACGGGATGAATTTCGAAAATATGCCGGAGCTCAAGCTTCCGTGGGGCTATCCTGCCCTGCTCGTTTCGATGTTTACGGTCGCAGTCGGCATGCTCATCTATTTTCGTCGCCGGGGGTGGCTTGGGGGGTCCGGTCGCCGTCGATAACCTGCACCGGGAACGGATCCGTAATCGAGCCCGCGTAGAGCGACCGGTGCGGGAACGGAATCTCGATCCCCGCTTCATCGAACGCCTTCTTGATATTGATCCGCATCTCGTTCACGAGCGTCAGATAGTTTTCGCGCCGCGTCCAGATCGAGAACTGAATGTCGAGTGACGAGTCTCCATATCCTTTATAGATGAATAACGGGTTCGGCTCTTCGAGCGAAAGCGGATGCACGCGCGCGGCTTCCATCAGAATGTCACGCACGCGGTCCATGTCCTCTTTGTAGGCGACGCCGATCGGAATATCGACGCGGCGAATCGGGAAACGCGACAGGTTGATCACGGTCGACTGGATCAGCTTCTCGTTCGGCACGCGCACGGACAGGTTGTCGAACGTGCGCAGCTTGACCGAAAGCAGATCGATCGAGAGGATTTCGCCTTTCTGGCCGTCGATCTGGATCACGTCGCCGATCACGAACGGTTTCTCGGCGATCAGAAAAAGACCGCTCACGAGGTTCGAAGCCGACGCCTGCGACGCGAAGCCGATCGCGACCGAAAGGACCCCGGCCGCCCCGAGCAGCACGCCCATATGAAGGCCCACTTGATGAAGCGCCGTACTGAGCGCGAGGAGCGCGATGCCGTAGAAGACGACGTGACGCGTGAGAACCGCGTGCTGTGGCGTTCCCCGGCGGCCGACCAGCCCGCTGATCAGCGCGGCCAGGATTCGTCCGATCGTGAAGCCGATGATGAGCACGATGGCGGCCCGCGTGAAGCCGACGATGCGCTCGTGCGACAGAAGCTGGTCCCAGCCGAGAAAGGCGAGCAATTCAGTCATCGCTCGACCCCGGCAGTACGCGCATGAGTTCGCCGAACGCACGCGTCAGTCCGCGGCTTCGCGTGACGCGCTGCTCCGAAACGCGCGTCGCGTTCCCCGCGTGCTTCGGAGGCCATTTGCGGATTTCGATGTTCGCGCGCGGCCAGTCTCCCTCGGAAACGAGCTGCACGGATTCGGTCCAGAGCGCGCCGCCGGATCCCGCGTATACGGCGAGGTTCGGCAATGGAATCCGGAGCCTGGGAATGCGAAGCGGCAGCGCGGATCTGTTCACGATGCGCACGTCGGTATGAATGCGATCGACAGGGTACTGCCCGGTCGGGTCGCCGATCAGCAGCGGATACG
>JABDJQ010000036.1 GCA_013002425.1 Gemmatimonadota bacterium | reverse complement strand
CTCCCTCGCTGATGCTGCTCGTCTTCGCATTTCCGATGCTGCTCGTCGCGGTCGGCTGTTCGGGCCCGACGAACACGATCCCGGACTGGCTGGCGAACGCGGATGATCCGCCCCTCTACGCGGTTGTCTCCGCCATGCCGATCGAACTTTCATTTCTACTCGAAGCAACCGCGGTTTCGGATACGGCAACCATGAACGGCGTTCGGTTTCACTACGGGAAACTCGCGGGGAAAAACGTGGTTCTCTCGCTTGCGGGGGTCGGTCTTGCCGGCGCGGTGACATCGACTGAAACGCTCGTCGACTCGCTCATGCCCGACGCGATTCTGTTTTCGGGCGTGGCGGGAGGAATCGATCCGGCTCTTCGCATCGGGGACGTTTCGATCGCCGAGCGCTGGGCGCGGCATGACGTCGGCATCAGCGGCGAAACGGAATGGTACCCGGCGTGCCCCGAGCTCATTGCAGTCGCGCGTTCTGTCAGGAAGCCGCAGATGGTGATCTGTCCGCGCCTCGGCGACTGCCTCACGTACACCCCCCGCGTGGCTGTCGGCGGCAACGGAGTGACGGGCGCGCGGTTCATCAGCAGCGAAGAACAGACGTCCTGGATTCATCAGCACTTCTCGGCCATGACCGTGGATATGGAAACCTCGGAAATCGCCCGCGTCGCCCACACGAGGCGCGTTCCGTTTCTGGCCGTGCGGGCTGTTTCCGATCGCGCGCAGGGAGGCGCGCATGACGAATTCCGCACCTACGCGGCACTGGCGTCGGAGAACGCCGCCAGCGTGGCGATGGCCGTTCTCGCCGGACTCGACTGAATCGGGGAAGGGAGCCCGGGGAGCTGCCGGCAAGCTCAAGATTCGTCCCTTCCGGCCGAAACTTCGAGCATGATCCAGAAGAGGCAGTCTCACGCCCCGGCAGTCAACGGCCCGCTTCCAGCGCGAAGGGCCGCGACGGGGCTGGCTCTCGCCCTCGCAATCGCCTGTACGGCCGGCTACGCCCGGACCGACGACCTGACTTCCCCATCGCCCGCAAGCCGGCTTCCCGCCCACAACAAGATGGAAGACATGAATCTCGCGACAGGAACCGCGTGGTCCGTGGCGCCGGGGTATGCCGTTACGGCATGGCACATCATCGCGGAAACAGGGGATATCGCACTCGTGGCGGACACGGGGATCGAATATGAGGCGAACGTCGTCCTGATCGACGAGGAACTCGACATCGCGCTGCTCGCGATCGAGAACGACGGCAGCCGACTCGCCTCCCTCCCGATGGCGGAAATCGGTTCGCGCCTCGGCGCCAGCGTCTTCACGGTCGGATTCCCCCGCGTCGACGTCATGGGTCGTTCACCGAAAGTTTCGCAGGGCATCATCAGCGGAACGAACGGCCTGAACGACGATCCATCGCACTACCAGACTTCGCTCCCGATTCAGCCCGGGAACAGCGGCGGCCCCCTGCTCAATCTGAAGGGCGAAGTCGTCGGCGTCATCTCTTCGATGCTTGCCGTGCGGAACCCCGGCCTCGACGAGCCGATCCTGCTGCCGAACCTGAACATCGCGGTCAAGATCACGGAAGTGCAGCGCCTGCTCGAGTCGCTCCCGGACGAACTCCGGCCCGTGGATCCGGTCACGAGCCCGGAGCAG
This sequence comes from Gemmatimonadota bacterium, assembly GCA_013002425.1. Taxonomy (GTDB): domain Bacteria; phylum Orphanbacterota; class Orphanbacteria; order Orphanbacterales; family Orphanbacteraceae; genus JABDJQ01. Next base: position 6,367 of record JABDJQ010000036.1, on the reverse strand, counting down.
TCGCTCGAAGCGCTCGCGGAAAACGTCCGCCAGTCGGTTCTGATCGTCGTCGCCCGCTGACTCCCCCCGGACTTTCCCGATTCAGCGACAGCACAAAAAAAGGCCCGGACCGAAGTCCGAGCCTCTTGTCATTCAGAATGTCGGCTGCATGCTCGCGCGACGCTGGCCGGCATGGAGCAATGGATTACGGTTGCGCCCCCTCGTCGATTTCCCCGAGGACGCGCCGCGCCTTCACCGCATCGTCGTGATCCCCCTGCCCCGCCTTTTCGAGCAACCGGAGACCCCGCTCCAGATACTCCCTGGCCTGCGCCGGATTCCCCTTTCGGCGCTCGTGATACCCGTAGGCTGCGAGGGTGCGCCCCACGTCGGCATGCTCCGGCCCGAGAGCCTCCCGCTGGATCGCGAGGGATCGTTCGAACTGCGCATCCGCTTCGGCGAACCGGCCCGCGAGGCTCATGGCATTCGCGAGGGCCCCGACCGAGAGCGCGACTTCGACATGCTTCGGTCCGAGGGTCTTCTCCTGCACGGCGAGGGCGCGCTCGAAATAGGGAACGCCGCCGGCATGGTCGCCCGCCATCATCTTCGTGGTGCCGATATTGTAGATCGTCTGAGAGATATCGGGATGGTCCGGAGGGAGCCGCTTTTCGCGAATCACAAGGGCGCGTTCGAAGTACTCGGCGGAACCGGCGAAATCTCCCGTGGTCGCGGCGAGCGCGCCGAGATTGTTCAGCGACTGCGCAACGTCGAGGTGATCGGGCCCGCGCACCTTCTCGCGAATCGCGAGCGACATGCGCATGATGGGGAGCGCCTCGTCGTACTCCCCGGTCGCCCAGTACGTATTTGCGAGGTTGTTCAGCGCGGTCGCCACGTTCTGGTGCTCCGTGCCGTAAGCGTTCTTCCAGACATCGATCGCACGCTGATAATGCGCGCGCGCTTCCGGCATTTCGCCGAGCTGGAAGAGCGTCATGCCGAATACGTTGTTCGTGAACGCGAGATCCGGATCGTCGTCCGGCAGAAGATCCTCGCGAGTCGCAACGGCTTCTTCCAGAAACGGGCGACCGTCCTGAAAAAGGCCGAGGCTGTGAAACGCCTTCCCGATCGTGAAGAGCAGGCGCGCTTTGACGAGCGGCCTCTCCGCGAAGTCCTCGCGCACGGTTCCGGCGCCCTTCTCGAGCATGGCGCGAACCGTAACGTCCTTCCCCTCGCTGCGCGGATCCGCGGCGCTCAGCATGCTCGTCAGAAATCGCGACATCTCTTCCGCTTCTTCGAGCGCGCGTTCCGCGACGACGCGCTGCCTGTTCGTTTCGAAGAACGCGTATCCGATGCTCGCGAGCACGATGCCCGCGACGGCAAGCGGCACACGGTAACGCTTCGCGAACTTCCGCGCGCGGTAACCCACGCTCGGCGGCCCCGCTTCGACCGGCTCGTCGCGTTCGTATCGTTCGATATCCATCGCAAGAGCGCTCGCGGATTCATAACGACGGTCGCGTTCCTTCTCGAGCGCTTTCAGTACGATCCAGTCGAGGTCGCCCCGCAGTTCGCGCGCGAGGCGTGCGGGAGTCGCGCTTCGGTTCGCGGCGCGGTCGGCCGAGCCCTCGCCTTCCATCCGCGTACTCGGCCTTCTCGCGCTTTCGCTCTGAATGATCTCCTGCATGCGGGCAATACTTGACGAGCGAAGTGTTTTCGCGTCCACCGGGAGCGCTCCGGTCAGCAGTTCGTAGAGAAGAACGCCGAGCGAATAGACGTCGGTTCGAACATCGATATCGCCCCCCATGCCCGCCTGCTCGGGACTCATGTACTCCGGCGTTCCTACGAATACTCCCTCCTCCGTGAACATCGTCTCGTTCGAAAGACCGCCTCCCGTGGCTTTCGCAATCCCGAAGTCGATTACTTTGACCAGCGGCTTCCCGTTCTCGCTCGTCACCAGGATGTTGGAGGGCTTCAGGTCGCGGTGAATGATTCCCCGCTGATGCGCGTGGCGCACCGCGTCGCACACGCTCCGAAACAGGTCGAGGCGCTCGGCGATGGACAGCTTGCTGCTGTCGGCATATTGCGTAATCGACCGTCCGTCGACGAGCTCCATCACGAAGTACGAGCGACCGCGCTCGGTCGTTCCCGCGTCGAACACGCGCGCGATGCCCGGGTGGCTCATGTGCGCGAGCGCCTGGCGCTCGACTTCGAACCGATCGAGCACCGCGCGCGTGTCCATCCCCGCCTTCACGACTTTGAGCGCGACCTTGCGATGAAAAGGCTCGGTCTGCTCGGCTTCGAACACGTCTCCGAACCCGCCCTCGCCGAGACGGCCGAGGATCTTGTATTTGTCGATCTGCGTGGGATCAGCTTCGGGTTCCATGCGGTCGAGAACGGGCTCGACCCGAATCTTTTTCGTGGCGGTGTCGTGGGCGATGAGTTCGTCGAGTTCGCGGCGCACTTCCGGTTCCCCGGCGCACTGCAGTTCCAGGTAGAGCTCGCGCTTTTCGGGCGGGAGCTCGATCACCACGTCGAACAGGGCGCGCACGCGCTTCTTGTGTTGTTCGGAACTCATTTGTGCCGGATTCTAGCACACCGGAACAGGAGGAACCGCGTTCGAGAGTCCGGCCGGGAATGCTATTCTCGGAGCATGGCCCTGCGCACAGTTCATTCCAGGCCGGTCGAACCCGGCCCGCCCCGTCCTCCGGCCCTGCTCGCGGTCGCCGTGCTGATCGGAATCGCGCTCGCGCGCATCATCCTGACGTACGGCGTGCTGAGTCATACGTACGACGAGCCGGCGCACATCGCGGCGGGGATGGAGCTGCTCGTGACACGCACGTACGAGTACGAGAATCTGCACCCCCCGTTCGCGCGCATGATGACGGCCCTCCTGCCGTGGATCGACGGCGCCCGCTTCGACCACGGCCCCGGCATGTACGACGAGGGGATCGCCCTCCTTTACGGGCGCGGCTCGTACGATCGGGAGCTGACTATGGCGCGGCTTGGCGTACTCCCGTTCTTCGCGCTCGGCGCTGTAATACTCTGGGTGTGGGCGCGGAACATTTACGGCGACCTCGCGGCTTTCTTCGCGCTCGTTCTCTACACGAATGCCCCCGTGCCACTTGCGCACGCGGGCGTCGCCACGACCGACACGATCTTCACGACCTTCTTCATCGCCACACTGTTCGCCTGGACCCGCTGGCTGTCGAGCCCGACGACCGCGCGCGCCCTGCTCTTCGGTCTTGCGGCCGGACTCGCGATCGTCTCGAAGTTTTCGGCGCTGATCTACTTTCCGGCGTGCGCGGCGGCTCTGGAGATCCGGCGATGGCGGGCCGGCGAACGGCTCCCCCCTCCCGCCGTGATCGCGCGCAGCTTCGCGGCCGCGACCGCCGTGGTCCTGATCGTCCTCTGGGGCGCGTACGGCGCGCATACGTTCCGGATCACGACGAAGGAAGACCGCCCGCACACCGCGTTCGACGAAAAGTTCAGCCTCCCCGGCCCCCTCCGATCGGTTGCGTACGCCATGCTCGAAACCCCGATTCCGTATGCACCGGAACTCAGGAACGGCCTCTCGACGCTCGAGCAGAAGAACACGCGCGGGCATTACTCTTATCTTCTCGGCGAAATCAAGACGTCTGCTGACTGGCGGTTCTTCCCGACCGGGCTCCTCTTCAAATCCCCGCTGCCGTTTCTCGCGCTCGCCTTCACAGGCGCTGTTCTCGCGCTGCGCCCTGGCGCCCGACGAAGGGCGTGGCGGAGGGGCGCCCCCCATCTCTTTGCGGGCGTGATTCTCGCTCTCGGGATGGCGAGCAACGTGAACATCGGCCTCCGCCACGTCCTTCCGATCTACCCGCTTCTTGCGATCGTCGGAGGAAGCGGCGCCGCGACGCTCTGGCGATCGGCGCGGCGGCCCGAAGTCACCCGCGGACTCGTGTGCCTGCTTCTGCTCTGGCTCGTGATCGGCAGCGCGCGCGGCCATCCCGACTACCTCGCGTACTTCAACGAACTCGCCGGTTCCCATCCCGAACGGATCCTCGTGAACAGCGATCTCGACTGGGGACAGGACCTTCACAGATTGCGCGACCTGTGCCGGACGCGCGGGATCGAAGAACTCACGATCGCGTATTTCGGACGCACGGATCTGACGAAGCACGGGCTTGCCGCGACGGTGCATGAGCTGGAACCGGACACGCCCGCGGCCGGGTGGGTCGCGATCAGTCTCTGTTCGCTGAAATCGAGAGGCGGCGGAGGCTATCGCTGGCTCGAAGAGTACGAACCGGTGGCGCGGGCGGGGAACACCATTCTGCTCTACCGGTTCGACGAACTCACGGGGCCCGGGGCGGAAGGGTCCGCGGCCCGGTAGTGCCTCCGGCGTTCCCACCTGGAGTCACGCAGTCCCATGATGTCCGCACGCACGCATCGGATCGCGCACGGCCGGTCACGCGCCGGCCGAAACTCGGTATGTCATGGGTATCCGTACTATAATGAACGGGAAATCGAACGCGCAGCATCCCTGGCGTGTCCTCGATCCCAAGTTCCGGCATCACGCCGGGAAGTACGTCTTTCAGTGCGTCGCGGCGATGGTCGCGATTTTCCTGACGCTCACCCTGCTCGACGCCGTGAAACAAACCGTGCTCGTGGCGGCGCTCGGTGCATCGAGCTTCATCGTTTTCACGATGCCGCGGCGCGAGCGCTCGAAGGCGCGGTATCTGATCGGCGGCTATGCGGTCTCGATCGCCGTGGGTATTCTCTTTTCGTTCCTGAATACGGCTTCAACCGGCCTCTCTCCCGCCCTCTTCGGCGTCAGCCAGTCGATCGCGTTCGCCGCGATGGCAACGGGCATCGCCATGTTTCTCATGGTCGTCACGGACACCGAGCACCCTCCCGCCGCCGGACTCGCGCTCGGCTTCGTGCTGAACGAATGGGATCTGCTTACGATCGCCGTCGTGATCGTCGGAATCTGCGCGATCTGCGCGATCAAGGGACTCTGCAGGTCGAGTCTCATGGACCTCATCTGAAACACCCGCCGCGGCATGGCCGACAGCCGCCTTTCTCGCCCGATCTCCCGCGGGGGACACCCGCGCCGGCCCTTCGGCATTTACGTATGTGCAGTGGATCGCTCGATCCACTATTGTCTAGGCGTTGTCTGGACTTGCCGGGAGTCGTCCATGAGCACGAGAACGACGATGCAACCGCTCTCCGGGCCCCTCGGTGATAACCGTGCGAAGGGAGTGGTGAACGAATGATGGCGGCTCTTACGGCAGTCGCGGCCCTCGGCGGGCTGACTCTCCTTCTGACCACGCTCCTCGTGCTGGCCAACAGGAAGCTGCACGTGGAAGAGGATCCTCGCATCGACGATGTCGAGGACATGCTTCCGCATACGAACTGCGGCGCCTGCGGATTCCCCGGTTGCAGACCTTTCGCCGAAGCTCTCGTCAAGGGCGCCGCCCTCCCCGGCAAGTGCACGGTCAGCTCCGACGAAGGGCGTGCCCGGATCGCGGACTACCTCGGCGTCGACGTGGGAGCGGAAGAGAAAGTCGTGGCCCGGCTGGCCTGCGCCGGCGGCGCCAACGTCGCGCGCAATCACGCGCGCTACCATGGAATGGCTACCTGCGGCGCAGCGGCTCAAGTCGCGGGAGGAGGCAAGGGCTGCTTCTGGGGCTGCCTCGGACTGGCCGACTGCGAAGTGTCCTGCGATTTCGACGCGATCACGATGAACGACCAGCACATTCCCGTCGTGGACGAAGACAAGTGCACGGCCTGCGGGGACTGCGTCACCGCCTGTCCCAAGAACCTCTTCTCCCTCCATCCGGCCGGCCACCGCCTCTGGGTGGCGTGCAAGTCGCTCGACGAGGGAGACGAAATCCTCGAAGACTGCGAAGTGGCCTGTACCGCATGCGCCCGATGCGCCATGGACGCTCCGGGCCTCATCGAAATGCGAAACAACCTGCCGGTCATCGATTACTCTCGCAAGCACGACACACAGGTTCCGATCCAGCGATGCCCGACCGGCGCGATCGTCTGGATCGATCCTGTTGCCGGCCCCGTCAAGGGCCCGGCTGCAAAGAAGATCATTAGAAAAGGCACACTGCACGATGCCCCGACATAAGCGACACATGCGGGGAGAACTTCGGCACAACTGTTTGCCGGGCTCGGGCCGATTCTCGGCCGCGAGGCTGCGGCCGTAACAGGGGGTCTCCATGTCTGCACTGGATCTCGGACGCAAGGTGATGGAAAAGGTGAAGGATCGGGGAAAGAAGGAGCGTTCCTTCAAGTATCCCGGCGTCCGCGCCGCGATGGACGGCAACACGGCCGTCATCATGTGCGAGAGGGAATCGACCGACGCGGCCGGCGCATACCCGATCACGCCGTCGACACAGATGGGGGAATACTGGGC
>JABDJQ010000030.1 GCA_013002425.1 Gemmatimonadota bacterium | reverse complement strand
ATATCCGGGCGAGCCATGCGCGCCGCGAAGCCTGTTTTTCATGCCTGTGGTCCGAATTCCGCAAGAGAACCCCCGGTCGCCCGAATCGCCCGTTTTGAGAGCAATCCGCCTCTCATGGAACTGTTCGGCTCTCCGGAGAGAGGGCTTGATCGATTGCGGCGGGAAAAACAGCGGAAAATGGCGAGGGGAGCCCACGGAGGTTCGGGTCAGGCGGATTCCCCCGTGGGGTCGAGCTGGAGCAGGAAGGGATTGGTACGCCGCTCTTCGCCCATGGTCGTATCGGGCCCGTGCCCGGGGTGGATGGCGGTCTCGTCGGGCAGCGTCCGCATGAGGTCGCGGAGCGTTCCCATCAGCGTCGCGTAGTCGCCGCCGGGGAGGTCCGTACGTCCGATCGAGCCCTGAAAGAGCACGTCGCCACCGATCATCCGGTTGTCGAGGAAGAAGCTCACGCTGCCGGTGGAGTGCCCGGGCGTAAGCACGAGCGAGAGCGTCAGGCCGGCGAGTTCGAGCCTTTCGAGGCCGTCGAGAAGATGATCCACGGCGGGAACGACCGGTGGCGCGATCCCGAACATGCGCGCGTGCTCGGGCGCCGCCTCGAGAATCGGAATCTCGTGCGAGTGAAGGAAGAACGGGATCGAGTAGTGGTCCTTCAGCGCCTGCACCGCGCCGATATGATCGAGATGCGCGTGCGTGTTCACGATCGCGATCGGGGACCATCCCCGCCGGTCGAGTTCCCCGATCAGGCGTTCCGCTTCATCACCCGGATCGATCACGATCGTCTCCGGCGAGTCGGTCGCTTTCAGAAAGAACGTGTTCTCCTGAAACGGGCCGACGGTGACTCCCAGCAGTTCCGTATAGTCGTGTTGCGTGTTCAATTGTTTTCTGCTCCCTGGTCGATCCAGTCCGCGATGATTTTCTGCTGCGTAATGAGAAGCGGAGTCCCCGTGAGCGGCATCCGCGATCCGAACGGCGGGTTCGTCGTCGTTTTCGTGTAGAGGCTGCTCGCGCCGCTGTTCCCCGGCACGACGGTGTTCCCGGTGCTGCCCCCGGCGATCGTGGACGCGTAGGTACGCAGATCGAGGCCGCCGTTTCCGGGAGAGGCCCCGTGGCAGTTCGAACTCAGGCACCCCTTCGTCTGCAGCACCCCGCGGACGTCCGTGTAGGTCGACAGCGTGTCCGCCCCGCCGTTCCCACCACCGGCTTCGTCAGGCTGCGTGCCGAGATCTCCGCAGCCTGTGAGACAGAGCGCCGCGGCGAGCCCGAACGAAACGAGGCGGCTTCCCTTGGATCGAGACATCAGCGGGTCCTTCCGTCGACGGGGGATGACCGGGCGGCTCACGATCGCGTGAGAGGGGTGTCGGGGGCAAAAAAAATGACCCCGAACGGCGAACCGTCCGGGGTCATTATAATCAAATCGCACTGACTAACGGAAGAGACCCTTGACGCCGGACCAGCTGCTTTCTTCGGTAGCCGTCGAGCCACCACAGTTGTCTTCGATCGAGAAGTTTCCGTTGGTGTGATGCGTGTAACCGGCAGGAATCGTGAAGTTGCCGTTACACGGAGTATCACTGTACGTAGCGTCGATCGTACCAACGCAACCCGCAACGAGCGAGCCGTACGTTCCGCCCTGGCCGTAGACCAGATCCGTATGCCAGTCGCCCGAGACGCCCGGAGGGCATCCGAACATGGCATTGATCGTGGTCGTCATGCCGTTCGTCGTACCTTCGATGATCAGGGTGCCGTCCGTAAACGTGCCCGGATTCGCGAAGTCGGCGTTGGCGGCAGCATCTTCATACACCTGGAAGGTGCCCGGTCCGTAGATCGTATAGAAGATCCCTCCGAAGTCGGTCGTGCCGAGAGACGGCGCGGTCAACTGGAAGGTGTACTCGTTCGCGTTGCTTCCCGTTTCGAGGAAGTTGAGCGGGCCGTTGAACGGATCCGCCTGGTACGCTTCGCCCGTCACGCCGTGAAGCGTGAAGGTGCTGGCGGCCGGATGGCTGTGAGTCGCGAGATTGTAATTATCCGCGTCCACTTTGCCTTCCGCGCCCCAGTCGATTAAGAAGTCTGTCCCCGCTGTTGCTGTTCCCGTAAGTGCTGTAACCAATACGAGGGAG
>JABDJQ010000822.1 GCA_013002425.1 Gemmatimonadota bacterium | reverse complement strand
GTTCGGACTCGAGCCCGAGAAAACGCGCGCTGGCGCCGGTCGCGATGATCACGGCGTCGGCCGTTACGCTCTCGGCGTCGCCGTCGAGTGTCAGCGCGAACGGGCTCTTCGTGAAGTCGACTTCTCTCACGGTCTTGAACAGGCAGTCCGCGCCGAAGCGCTTCGCCTGCTTGCGGAAGATGTCCATCATTTCGGGGCCCGTCACGCCGTCCGCGAAGCCGGGGTAATTCTCGACCTCGGACGTGATCGTCAGCTGGCCGCCCGGCTGCTCCCCTTCGAAAACCACGGGCGACAGTTCCGCGCGCGCGGCGTAAATCGCGGCCGTCAACCCCGCGGGGCCGCTGCCGACGATGGCGATTTTGTAATGCTCTTTCATGATCCCCCTCGACCGGAGCGTTCCATAAGATAGGTAAGAATCAGACTCGCGCCGAATCCGGAAGGTCCGGGCCGGCCGAGATCCGTGGGTGCGTTCGCCCAGGCGAGCCCGGCGATATCCAGATGCGCCCACGGCGTATCTTCGACGAATCGACGCAGGAACGAAGCGGCGACCGAGGCGCCTCCGCCCGGTCCCGCCTTCCCCACGTTCTTCATATCCGCGACATCGCTTTCGAGTTCCAGATCGTATTCGTCCCAGAGCGGGAGTTGCCAGACGCGCTCCCCGGAATAGCGCCCGGACTGCATCAGGCGCGCCGCGAACGCGTCGTCGTTCGAAAAGAGACCGGCCGCGTGGCGCCCGAGCGCAATGCGGCAAGCGCCGGTGAGCGTCGCGGCGTCGATGATCTCGTCGGGCTTCTGCGTCTTTTCGATCCAGGCGAGTCCGTCCGCCAGCACGAGGCGGCCCTCGGCGTCGGTATTGTCGACTTCGATCGTGAGCCCCTTGTACGACCCGATCACGTCGCCCGGCCTGTACGCGATGTCGCTCGGCATGTTCTCGGCCGCGGGTACGACGGCCGTGATCCGGATCGGGAGCTTCAGGCGAACGGCGGATCGAAACGCGCCGAGCACGGCCGCCGAGCCTGCCATGTCGTACTTCATGTGCATCATGCGATCCGGGGACTTCAGCGAAAGGCCGCCGGAATCGAACGTGATTCCCTTGCCCACGAGTCCGATCTTCGGCGCGTTGCCGTTGCCGCCCTCGTATTCGGCGATGATGAAGCGGGGCTTGTTCACGCTTCCCTGTCCGACGGCGGAGAGCGCTTTCAGGCCTTCGCGCTCGAGGTCGTCGCCTTCGAGAACGCGCACCTTGACGCCGTCCGCTTCGAACGCGCGTACCGCGTCGGCGAGCGCTTCGGGCGTGAGCGTGTTCGGCGGTTCGTCGACGAGCATGCGCGCGTAGAGCGTCGCTTCGGCGAGCGCCGCCCCCGCGTCAGCCGCTTCCTGATTGCCCTCTACCGCGTGGATCACGATCGTTTCGACCCCACCCTGCG
>JABDJQ010000791.1 GCA_013002425.1 Gemmatimonadota bacterium | reverse complement strand
GCGTACAACCTCGTCGACTTCACGGATGTCGTCTCGCGCGAAACGCTGCAGGCGGTTCCGTACCGCCAGTGGTTCCTGCGTTCGGTCTATCGCATGGAGGCGACGCGTATTCGCCGCTACGAAAAGTGGATTGCAGAGAAGGCCGACGAATGCTGGGTGATCTCGCAGGCGGAGAAGGACATTCTGGAGGCTGTTGGCGCGAACGGAAACATCCAGGTCGTGCCGAACGGTGTCGACGAGCGCCTGTTTCAGAACATCGACAAAATGCGTGTTCCCGGGCGCATCAATTTTCTGGGGCACCTCGAAGTCTTTCACAATACGGACGCCGTGCGGTTCTACTGCGACGACATCCTCCCGAAAGTGCGCGAAGAACTCGGCGACGTCGTCGACTTCGTCGTTGCGGGCGCCGGCGATCTGAAAGCGGTGCAGGATCTCGGGGGCCGGGACGGGGTTTCGCTTCGCGGCTTCATAAAGAACATCGCGGAATTTCACGCGGAAGCTTCGGTGTTCGTCGCGCCGCTCCGTTTCGCCGCCGGAACGCAGAATAAAGTGCTGCAGGCGATGGCCGTCGGCACGCCGTGCATCGTGTCGCCGGACGTACAGCGCGGTCTCGGCGCGAAGATCGGGAAAGAAGTCATCGTGGCTTCGACACCCGATGAATGGGCGCGGGAAACCGTGCGCATCCTGAACGACGACACGCTCGCGCGAAAAATCGGCGAGGCCGGCCGCGCGTACGTTCAGTCGCGTTTCAGCTGGGATGTGGTGCGGAGCCGCATGGGAGCGATCGAACAGAGCCTCGCGTCGAAGAGCGCGGACGACTGATTCGAACGAACTTTCTACCTCTACCTCTACCTCCTACTTCGTCGTCATCAGACTCTCGTACAGGTCCTCGAGATCATGGACCATCTTCGTCTCGGTGAACGAAAGATCGAACTCGTTCGAGCAAACGTGGCGCAGTTCGGTCCTCATTGCCTTGTCGCTCAGTATCGTATCGATATGCCCGGCAAGCGACTCCCAGTCACCGGGCGGAACGAGAAAGCCGTTCTTACCATCGCGCACGATTTCTTTCGTCCCTGCCACGTCGTAGCTGATGACGGGAACGCCGGTCGCGAGTGCCTGTACCACGACCCGCGGCAACCCCTCCCAGAGTGACGTCATGATATAGAGATCCATCGCGCGCATGAGATCGGGAACGTCGTCGCGGAGGCCGAGAAGCGAGATGCGCCCTTCGAGTCCCGCTTCGCGGATCGCGGCTTCGACCTCGGCCCGGAGGGGGCCCTCGCCGATGGAAACGAAGTGCGCGCGTTCGTGTTTCGCGCAGACCGCGGCAGCCACGCGCACGAAATCGAGCGGGTTCTTCTGCGGCGACAGACGCCCGACGGTTCCGATGACGACGCGATCATTGGCGATGCCGAGCTCGGCGCGGACTTCCGCCCCGCGCGCTTCATCGGCATGAAATTCGCCGGTCGGAATGCCGCTTCGAATCAGCGCGTAATCTTCGGCCCGCCCGATTCCGGCGGCCAGCCCTACGCGCGTCGTTTCGTCCGAAACGGTGACGAGCTGATCCGTCATCGGGAGCACCAGCTTCTCGAGGGATACGTAAATCCAGCGGAGCCATCCGGCCATGTGGTCATGAAAACCCCAGCCGTGCGCGGTGTGCACGACATGCGGGACACCGGCAAAGCGGGCGGCCAGGCGACCGATGATGCCGATCTTCGAGCTGTGGGTATGTACGATATCGTACCGTCTTCTGCGCAGCATGCGATAAAGCTGCCAGGTGGCGAGCATGTCCCTCGGCGGGTTCAGTTCGCGCACGACGTTCGGAAAGTAGACGGGCAGAACGCCGATTCGTTCGGCGCGCCCGCGCAGATCGCCCTCTGTGCCGGTCTGCGGCCCGGTCCAGAGATCCGAGTCGAAGCGTGCCGGGTCGACGAACGCAACGGATGCGAGCGTGTTCTCCTGCGCCCCGCCGACGATCATGCGGGTAATGACATGCAGCACGCGCGTTCTTCCGGTTCCGATCCGTTTACGATATTGATCGGCGAGGATTTTCCCGTACTCTTTGCGGTCGCGCATGGCGCGGGCAGCCGCTGCAACGCGCTCGCGGATCGACGCCGGATCACGCATGAATCGTTCGACGCGGTCCGCGAATTCCGCGGGCGAATCACTGTCGATGAAGCAGTCGTCGAGCGTCGCCGGCAGTGCCTCGGACGCACCCCCCGCTCTCCGCACGACAGGAACGCGCCCGCGCGCGAGCGTGTCGAGAATCACGATGCCGAGCCCCTCCCCCTCGGAGAAGAAGAGCACGCAGTCGGCCCAGTCGATCGCGGCGGCCACG
>JABDJQ010000782.1 GCA_013002425.1 Gemmatimonadota bacterium | reverse complement strand
ATCTCAAGATCGCCACGATCTACGTAGTCTGTCGCGGCGACGAGGAGGAGAGGGGCATCTCGTTCCGCATCCTCGAGAAACTCGTTCCGACGATTCGCAAGCAATTAAAAGGATCCCTCAAGTTGCGCTGGATTCCCCACCTGGTGTTCAAGAACGACGAAACGTTCGACCACGCCGACAGGATCGGACATCTGCTGCGCGAGATCGAGGGCGAGGAGAAGGGCACTTGATTCACGGCATCGTCAATCTGAACAAACCGAGCGGCTGGACGTCGCATGACGCGGTTGCCAAAGCGCGCGGCCTCTTCGGCCAGCAGCGCATCGGTCACGCAGGCACGCTCGATCCGAACGCGACCGGTGTTCTCATTCTGTGCCTCGGGAAAGCGACCAAGCTGAGCCGCTATTTCATGCGCCTCGAGAAGGAGTACCACGGCTTCTTCTCGTTCGGGAAGACGACGGATTCGCAGGACGCCGACGGCGAGGTGCTCGAAGAACGTGACGCCTCGCATGTGACCGCCGGAAAGATCGAGGAGTTGCTGCCGCGCTTTACGGGCGAGATCATGCAGACTCCGCCCATGGTGTCGGCGGTCAAGGTCAACGGCAGGAGGCTGTACGCGCTTGCGCGGGAAGGGAAGAGCGTCCCCCGCGAGCCGCGCAAGATCGAGGTGCGCGGCTTCGAACTCGTGCGATACGAAGCGCCCGTCGCCGAGGTTCGCGTCGTGTGCTCGAAGGGAACGTACGTCAGAACACTGGCCGCCGATCTCGGAGAGGAACTGGGTTGCGGCGCGTTTCTCCAGAACCTCACGCGCACGCGGATCGGACCGTATCGCGTGGAAGATTCCTTCACGATGGAGGATCTCGCCACGGCCTCGGAAGAGGGCGACCTTCCCCGCGTGCTCACGCCGCTCGATCAGGCGATCGAGCACTTGCAGCCCGCCGTCCTGCGGCAGCACGCCACTCGTTACGGACTCCCTCCGCTTCCGAAAACGCTGGCGGGCGTCGAGCCGCTCGACCGTACTCCCGAACAGGGCGACTTTCTGCAGGTCCGCGATCCGAAGGGGCGCGCGATCGGGGTGGTCGAGGTGGACGGCGAAATGGGCCGGCTCCGCAAGGTGTTCGTCACCGGGTGATGAAAGTGCTGGTCGCGAGTGAAGATTCCCGCGCCGCCGCCGACATCCGGGGCGCGGTCGTGACGATCGGCACCTTCGACGGAGTTCACTGCGGACATCGTGTCCTGATCGACTCTGCCGTGAACCGAGCCGGGGAACAGAACCGCAAGTCCGTCGTCATCACGTTCGAACCGCATCCGCGATCGGTTCTCCCCGATTCCCGCCAGCCGGAACTTCTCACGACATACGGAGAAAAGCTGGCGCTGTTCGCTTCGCGCGGCGTCGACAGCACTCTCGTCGTGCCGTTCGATCGCGCCCGGTCGCTTCAGGATCCCGTCGATTTCATCACGAAGACGGTCCACGGACTGCTGCGCCCCGAACACGTGTTCGTCGGTTACGATTTTCGTTTCGGTCGCGAACGGTCCGGGGATCCCGCCCTGCTCACAGAACAGGGTGAGGGGCTCGGTTTCGGCGTTTCGACAGTCGGCCCTGTCGCGATCGACGGGCAGGTAGTGAAGTCGACTGCGGTGCGGGAAGCGCTTCGAACCGGGCGCGTTCACGAGGCGGCGCGCGCGCTGGGCCGATTCTACAGCCTGACGGGACGGGTTGTGGCCGGTGCCGGCCGCGGGAGAACGCTCCAGGCCAGAACCGCGAACCTGGGAGCGGTTCCTGCCGAAAAGCTGGTTCCCGGAAACGGTGTGTACGC
>JABDJQ010000245.1 GCA_013002425.1 Gemmatimonadota bacterium | reverse complement strand
GCGGGATCGATCGGTTCGCCGGAACGCGCAACCGAAGACGAGCGCACCGCCCTGGCTGCCGAACTGCTTTCGAGCGAAAAAGACCGCGGCGAACACGCGATCGTGGTCGAGGCGATGCGCCGCAATCTCGAACCGCTCTGCTCGGCCCTCGCGATCGAAGACGTCCCGACGGTTCGCTCGTTCAAACACGTTCTCCATCTGCAGACTCCGATCCAGGGCACGCTCTCTTCACCGGACTCGCACGTGCTCGACATCGTCGCGCGCCTGCATCCTACGCCATCGGTCGGCGGCGTCCCTTCGCGGGAAGCCGTGCGCTGGATCGGCGAGCACGAACCGATCGCGCGGGGCTGGTACGCGGGCCCGATCGGCTGGTTCGACCAGAACGGCGACGGCGAGTTCGCGGTCGCTCTCCGCTGCGGGCTGCTCGAGGGAGAACGCCTGCATCTCTACGCCGGGGCCGGCATTGTCCGCGACTCCGATCCGCACAAGGAGTACGTCGAAACCGATATCAAGCAACTCGCACTCCTTCGCGCACTCGGCCTCCGGTCCGTTTAGCCATGGCCGGGCGCGATCTTCACTCCACCTGGGCGCGCCTGCTCGTTCGAAGCCTAGCCGACGCCGGCGCGCGCGATATCGTGTCGAGCCCCGGCGCGCGTTCGACGCCGCTCCTGATCGCGGCGCTCGCCCATCCCGACCTCACCGTGCACTCGATCATCGACGAACGGTCCGCGGCGTTCTTCGCCGTCGGACAGGCGAAAGTGACGGGCCGCGCTTCCGTGCTTCTCTGTACGAGCGGTTCCGCGGGCGCGCATTACTATCCGGCGCTCGTGGAAGCGAGTGAGGCGGGTGTTCCCGTGATTGCGATCACGGCCGACAGGCCGCGCGAACTGCAGGGGAACAAGGCGCCGCAGACGATCGATCAGACGAACCTTTACGGGCGGTTCGCGCGCGATTACTTTGACGCGGGCATGCCGGACGGAACGGAAGACGCGCTGCGCGCGCTTCGGCGAAAGGCGGCGCAATCATGGTCGCGCGCGCACGGCGCGAAGCCGGGGCCCGTTCAGATCAACGCGCCTTTTCGAAAACCGCTCGAGCCGCGCGAACCGAACGACGAGGGCCGCGCGCTTCGGAAGCTCGCGGACGAGATCGCGCGAGAGCCGGTCGTGCGCGCCGAACGTCCCGAAGCGCGCGCGCACCCGGACGCCGTCGCGCGACTGGCGGAGAAGGTGCGCCGGGCCGAGCGCGGCGTGATCGCGTGCGGACCGGGCGCGCTCGCAAACGGCGGGGCGCGAAACGCGCTCTACGCGCTTGCGACACGTCTCGGGTGGCCCGTGCTGGCCGAATCGACGAGTCAGTTTCGGTTTACCGGTGAGGCGAGCGAAACGCGCATCGATTTCTTCGACACCGTTTTGCGGTCAGACGAGTTTCGCGCGCGGATGAAACCCGATCTCGTTCTTTCGATCGGCGGCACGCTCACTTCGATGGCGTGGCCGCTCTATCGGGCGGCGCATCCGGAAGCGTTTCTCGCCGTGCTCGCCGAGCACGACTGGTCCGACGCGTCGAACCGCGCGGGTGAAATCGTGTTCGGTCCGGTCGCGCAAACGATCGACAGCCTCGCGCACGCTCTCTCCGCGCAGGACGCGGGGGCGCACGCCGACAGGAACGCGACCGATCCCTCGTGGCTCGCGTCGTGGAAGCGTGCGGACGCCCACGCCGCAGGCGCACTTGCCGATCGCTTCGAAAGCGACGCGCCGCTCACCGAAGGCGCGCTCACGCATCATCTCGTGCGATCGCTTCCCGCCGGTTCGCTGCTCGCGCTCGGCAACAGCCTTCCCGTGCGCGACGTCGACTGGTACGCGCAGGGCGCCGCACGCGACCTCGCCGTCTGGTCGCAGCGTGGCGCGAACGGAATCGACGGCCTCCTGTCAGGAGCGGCCGGGGCAGCTTCGCAATGGCCCGGACGAACCGCGCTTCTTGTCGGCGACGTTTCCCTTCTGCACGACCTTCACGGCATTCTGACCGCGGTTCACGCCCCCAAACCGCTCACGGTGGTCGTCCCCGTAAACGGCGGAGGGCGCATCTTCGATCTCCTCCCGCTTGCCCGGACCGGGGCCGTTCCGGCGGAGGCGTTCCTTTACTGGACAACGCCCCGGGAGCCCGATTTCGCAGGCCTCGCGCGCTCCCTGGGCGCGACCTGCCTCCCCGTCGACACGGTCTCTTCCCTCGAAAAAGCGCTCACCGAGTCGACCGAACTGCCAGGTTGTACTATGATAATAGCGAGCATTGCACCCCGCACGGTAGCCGCAGAACAGGAAGAGATCAGGGCCGCGGCCACGCAGGCGATCGACCGCGATCACGCCTGAGACCGGGTCCGCACCGCGCAGAACGAGGGAATACCATGGGAGCCATTTCACTTCGGTACTGGTCGACCGGGCCTGAAAACCCCCCCGTGATCCTGCTGCACGGCTTTACCGGGAACGGAAGAAGCTGGAGCCGCGTCGCCGCCAAGATGCGCCCGGAACGCACCGTCGTCGCCGTCGATTTCCCCGGGCACGACGGACGCACCAGGCCCGCCACGATTTATCACGACTGGAACGGCGTCATCGACGCACTCGCGCTCGCGATTCGCAAAGCGCATCTGCACGAATCGTATCTCGTCGGCTATTCGCTCGGCGGTCGCGTCGCGCTCGGCCTGCTCGTCGAGCATCCGGATCTCTTCGTAGGCGGCACGCTGATCGGCGCGAGCGCGGGCCTTCGCAACCCGGCGGAGCGCGCGGAACGGCGCGCGCAGGATCAGGCGCTGATCGATCTGTTGACGAACGAGGGGATCGAAGCGTTCGTCGAACAGTGGGAATCGCTGCCTCTGTTCGCGTCACAGGCGCGCGTGCCGAAGCTCTGGCTCGATGAGCAGCGAGCGTGCCGCCTCGCACACGACGCCGAGGCGCTCGCGGGTTCGCTCCGCACGCTCGGTCTCGGTGTCATGCCCGACTACTGGGACCGCCTCGGTGAAATCGAAGTGCCGGTTCATGTCGTGGCCGGTGAAGAGGACGAGAAGTTCAGACGAATCGGGCAGAGCATGGCGGCGAAGATCCCCCGCGGCTCGTACGGAATCGTCGCGCAGTCGGGACACAACATACCGCTCGAAGCGCCGGAGCAGATCGCGTCGCTCATCGAAACGAATCTGAAACAGAAAGAAGGAATCCCGCTTTGACCATTCCCGAAACCGTAACGACTCCCGAGTGGACGTCGCTCCCCGGGTACGAGGATATCCGTTACGAGAAGTCGGGCGACGGGATCGCGAAGATCACGATCTGCCGGCCCGAAGTACGCAACGCCTTTCGCCCGCTCACCGTGCAGGAAATGGAGCGCGCGTTCGCCGACGCGCGCGACGACGGCGGAGTCGGAGTCGTCATCCTGACGGGTGAAGGGAAAGACGCGTTCTGCAGCGGCGGCGATCAGAGAATTCGCGGCGACGCGGGGTACGTGGGCGAAGACGGCGTACCGCGCCTGAACGTTCTCGATCTGCAGCGCCAGATCCGCACGCTCCCGAAGCCCGTCATCGCGATGGTCGCAGGCTACGCGATCGGCGGCGGCCACATTCTGCATCTCATGTGCGACCTCACGATCGCTGCCGACAACGCGCGCTTCGGCCAGACCGGGCCCAAAGTCGGCAGCTTCGACGGCGGCTACGGCGCTTCGTATATGGCGCGCATCGTCGGCCAGAAGAAGGCGCGCGAAATCTGGTTTCTGTGCCGTCAGTACGACGCGCGGCAGGCGCTCGACATGGGGCTCGTGAACACGGTCGTTCCGTACGCGGAACTCGAAGCCGAAACCGTGAAGTGGTGCCGTGAAATCCTCGCGCACAGCCCGATGGCGCTTCGCTGCCTGAAGGCGGCGCTGAACGCCGACTGCGACGGCCAGGCGGGGCTTCAGGAACTCGCCGGCAACGCCACGCTCCTTTTCTACATGACAGAAGAAGGACAGGAGGGCCGGAACGCGTTCAACGAAAAGCGGAAGCCCGACTTCGACCGCTTCCCGCGCCTGCCGTAACAACGCGTTTCGCTTCATCATGCAATCAACCGTTACGCTCCCCGAAACCGGTACGCCAGGATCGCTGCGCGCGTGGATTCTGGCGATGCGTCCGCCGACGCTGACCGCCGCCGCCGCCCCCGTACTCGTCGGCGCCGCCGTGGCCGCGGCCCTGCACGCTTTTGCGCCCGGGCCCGCGCTCGCCGCACTCGCGGGGGCGCTGCTCATTCAGGTCGGCACGAACTTCGCGAACGATCTCTTCGATTACGAAAAGGGCGCCGACAACCATCAGCGGCTCGGGCCCGCGCGCGCCGTCCAGCAGGGATGGATCAAGCCGGCGGCGATGAAACGCGGCATGGTCGTCGCGTTCGCGCTCGCCACGGCGGCCGGCGTCTATCTGGTCGCGGTCGCCGGCTGGCCCGTCATCGCGATCGGGCTCTTTTCGATCGCGAGCGGTATCGCCTACACGGGCGGACCGTATCCACTGGGCTACAACGGGCTCGGCGATCTCTTCGTCTTCGCGTTCTTCGGTTTCGTCGCGGTCTGCGGCACGGTCTTCGTGCAGACGGGCGACGTGCCCGCTCTCGCCGTCCTCGCTTCGATCCCGATGGGGGCTCTCAGCACGGCCATTCTGGTCGTCAACAATCTGCGCGACTACGAAACCGACCGCGCCGCCGGCAAACACACGCTCGTCGTACGCTTCGGGCGCGCGTTCGGCGTCGCCGAATACGTCATTCTGGTAGCTGCGGCGTACGCGACACCCGCCTTTCTCTACGTAGCCTCCGACCTCCCCCCGCCCGTTCTCCTTCCTTTCGTTACACTTCCGTTCGGGCTCGCTCTCGTCGTTCGTGTCGTTCGGGGGGAGACGGGAGCCGCGCTCAATGTCATACTGAAGAAGACGGCCATCCTGCTGTTCGTTTTCGGCGCACTGTTCGCCGCCGGTTTCCTGGGAGGGAGCGGATCATGAAGATCGTGAATGTGATTACGCACGCGTTCGTGGGCGACCTGAATCATCCGGCTTCGAACAGCCGGTCCATCTGGATGACGAGAGAAGGAACGCTGCTCCAGCTCGTGGACGAACTCGGAAACGTCGGCCAGGGCGAAGCGTCGCCGCTCCCCGATTTTTCGACGGACCTTCCCGGACTCTGTGAAACGACGCTCGGCAACCTGGAACCGTCGAGCTTTCCCGTGTTCGATATCACCGGAGACGTACTGGCGCAGGTACAGCAATCGCTGTCGCTCGTCGACCTCAACGCGCCGGCCGCCAGGTTCGCGCTCGAAACCGCGCTTCTCGATCTGTTCGGGCAGCGTCTCGACGTTCCGATCGCGGCGCTGCTTCGTTCGCGGCCGCATCGCGATCCGATCGCGCTTTCTTCCGTCATCTTTTCCGAAGACAAGATCGGCGCGCTTGCCGAGACCGAAGCGATCTGGGAACGCGGCATTCGCAACGTGAAGATCAAGATCGGTCGCATTCATCGCTTCGACCGCGAACTCGAGATGATCGAAGCCGTACGCGAGCGATTCGGAAAGGACCTCGCAATCCGGGCCGACGTGAACGGCGCGTGGGACCTGATCGAGGCGCAGGAGAAACTCGAAGCGCTGACGCCGTTCGATCTCGAATACGTCGAGCAGCCGGTCGTGCCTTACCTGCTGCTCAAGCT
>JABDJQ010000754.1 GCA_013002425.1 Gemmatimonadota bacterium | reverse complement strand
CGATGTCCCCGAAAACAAGATCGAAGTCGACGTAAAACGGCTCGGCGGCGGTTTCGGCGGCAAGGAAGACCAGGCCACGCACTGGGCCGTGATGGCCGCTGTCGCCGCGCGCCATACCGGACGCCCGGTCGAGATCGTGCTGCATCGCGAAGAAGACATCCGCATGACGGGCAAACGTCATCCGTACGAATCCGACTTCAAGATCGGCCTGGGCGACGACGGTCTCATCCTCGCATTCGAAGCGAAGCATTTTCAGAACGCCGGCGCGTTCGCGGACCTTTCGATGCCCGTGCTCGAACGCACTCTCTTTCACAGCACGAACGCGTACTTCATACCGAACGTGCGCGTGCACGCCGCCTGCTGCCGGACGAACCTCGCTCCGAGTACGGCGTTTCGCGGGTTCGGCGGGCCGCAGGGGATGTTCGTGATCGAAGCCGCGATCGTCAAGGCGGCCGACGCGACGGGACTCGACCCCGACCGGATTCAGGCGAAGAATCTGCTGCGCGAAGGGGACGAATTCTATTACGGGCAGAAGACGGAGCGCTGCATGATGCGCCGCACCTGGGACGAGGCGGAAAAACAGTTCGATCTCGAGTCGTTCCGAAAGCGCGTCCGCAATTTCAACGAATCGAACTTCGGCATGAAGAAGGGCTTCGCCGTCATGCCGGTCTGCTTCGGGATTTCGTTTACGAAGTCGTTTTTGAACCAGGCGGGAGCGCTCGTGCACGTTTATACGGACGGCAGCGTGAGCGTGACGAGCGGCGGAATCGAAATGGGACAGGGGCTCAGCACGAACCTGCGCTCGATCGCCGCGCGCACGTTCGGGATCGACCCCGCGCGCGTCAAGGTCGAGGCAACGAATACGACACGCGTTTCGAACATGTCGCCGAGCGCCGCGAGCGCGACGACCGACCTGAACGGGAATGCCGTGATCCAGGCGGTGCGCGAAATCCGCGGGGGGCTCCTTCGTGTGGCGGGCGAACTGCTGGGCGTGAAAGCCGACGCGCTCACGATCGAACGCGATCGCGTCGTTCGGGACGGCAAGCCGACCGACGTCGACTGGAACCGGCTCGTGGGCGAAGCGTACATGCGGCGCCGGAAGCTGTCCGCCTACGGCTACTACGCGACGCCGAACCTGACATTCGACCGTGCGACGAACAAAGGGAACGCATTCGCCTATCATGTTTACGGAACGTGCATCACGGAAGTGTCGCTCGACTGCCTCCGCGGGATCAACACGGTCGATTCGGTCAAGGTCATGCACGACCTCGCGCGGCCGATCAACGAACTCGTGGATCTCGGTCAGATCGAGGGCGGGCTGATGCAGGGGCTCGGGTGGATGACGATGGAAGATCTCGTCTGGGACGAGAAGGGGCGGTTTACTTCGGGGTCGCTCTCGACGTACAAGGCGCCGGACGTATATTTCGCCCCGGACGATCTCGACGTGCGCTTTCTGCCGTTCTGGGAGAACGAACCGGGGCCGCTCGGCGCAAAAGCCGTCGGCGAACCGCCTCTCATGTACGGGATCGGCGTCTACTTCGCGCTGCAGTCGGCGATCCGCGCGTTCGCGCCCGATACACCACTCTCGTTTCATACACCGATGACACCCGAGCGCGCGCTCATGGCGCTGCACTCGAAACCGGCCGGCGCCCGCGCCGCACGATCGTGAGCGGAACGCGCCATTCGAAGGTCTTTTCGAACGTCTCATAGAGGGGGACGCGACCGAGGACCGGCGTCCGATCGACAAGGAGATTTTTCATGATTCGATTCCTCGTAATCCTCGCGCTCACTCTCTGGAGCGGACTCGCGTCCGCACAATCAGTACGCGCGCCCCGGCTGCACGTGCTCGACAACGGACTTCGCCTGCTCACGGTGGAGGATCGCGCGACTCCCATCGTGACCGTGACGTGGAGCGCGCACGTCGGCGACAGCGCCGAGCCGCCCGACTTCGCGGGGAACTCGCACTACCTCGAGCACCTGCTTCTCTTTCGCGGCACCGAGAAGTTTCCGAAGAACGAGATCGGCGAGTGGGTCGCGAGCCGAGGCGGCTACTTCAACGGCCATACCTGGTACGACTACACGACGTTCGAGATCATGTCGGCGCCCGGCGACCTCGACGCTTCGCTCGAACGGCACGAACAGATGATGTTTCACGCCGCATTCTCGGGCGAGGATTTCGAAACGGAAAAGAAGGCCGTGTTCGAAGAGCTGCGCGGCGGTCTCGACAATCCCTACGGGTATATCTGGCGCGCGGCACCCTACAAGATGTACCCGAAAGAGACGTACTATTCGCGCTCCACGATCGGCACGATCGAAACCGTGCAGGCGGCGACAGTCGATCGCGTGCGCCGCTACTACAAGGATTACTACGTTCCGAACAACATGACGATGGCCGTCGTGGGCGATATCGATACGGAAGACGTGATCGCGAAAGTGAGCGCGCGTTTCGGCAGGTACGAACGAAGCGAAGTTCCTGCAAACCGGTATGAACCCGTATCGATGAAGAAGGGCGTGAACGTCGTCGCGGAAGAACGCGATGTCGGAAAGGCGTACATGCTGCTCGCGCTCGAAGGCCCGCGCGCCGAAGCCCCCGAATTCTATCCGTACGTTCTTCTCGCCGGCTATCTCAGTAACGGCAAGACATCGCTCTTTCAGGACGAACTGATTTCGAAGCGCAAGCTGGTCGGCAACATCAGTATGGCCGGCTACCCCCGGCGCTTCGCGAAGGGCTGGCAGGCGATCGATCTCGAGTGCGAGCCGGCGGCGGCTGTGAAGAGTGTCGGCGCGATCTGGGAACTCGTCGCGCGCGTGCAGACCGAAGGCATCTCGCAGGCGGACCTCGAACTCGCGCGCAAGCGCCTGATCAGCGACCACCGCTTCTCCCTCGACGATCAGTATCAGGTCGCGTCCCGCCTGGTCGAATCCGACGCGCACGGCGATTATCGCCTGTTCTCCGAGTACGAGGAACGGCTCGGGGCGGTAACCGCGGCTGACGTGCAGGCCGTCGCGATGAAGTACTTCGATCCCGCGCAGTTCTTTCTGATGGCGATCTTTCCGCCGGACGAAATCCCCGCGAACTTCGAGTCGGAGGTGAAGGTCGCCGCCCGCAATAACGTTCCGCCTGCCGGCGGTATCGTCTCCCGCACGCTTCCGTCGGGCGCCACGCTGCTGCACGAAGCGCGCCCCGGTTCGGCGACCGAAAGCTTCACGCTTGCCGTGATGGCGGGCGACCGCGACGAGACCGTGCCCGGCACGGCCGGCGCCGTAACGCGCATGATGACCGAACGAACGAAGTCGATGACGAAACAGGAACTGCAGGATCTGCTCGACCGGAACGGGTTTCAGCTCTCGGCCTGGAACGGCAGGGACGCTTCCTACTTCAACCTGGCCGCGCCGGCGGGAGCGACCGAAGAGGCGGCGGCGCTTCTCCTTTCGATCGTGACGACTCCGTCGTTCGCCGAGGCCGAATGGGCGCCCCTCCGCGTGAAAATTCGATCCGACGTCGAATCCGCGATGGACCAGCCGACCACGATCGCGGTCGACAATCTCTACAGCACGGCGTTTGCAGGCACGGGGTACGGAAGCACGCTTCGCGAGGTGCGATCGGGGATCGAGTCGCTGCAGCCCGGCGATCTCGAGGCGTTCTGGAAGAAGCGTTATCGCGCCGGTTCGATCGCGGTGGCCTACTCCGGCGGTGCATCCGAAAACACTGTCGCGAACTCGCTCCGCGGACTGGCGGCTCTCGACGGCAAGGCGCCCGCCCGCAAGGTGGTTCGTTCCGCACCGCGCGCCGGTGAAGTCCGGGTGGCGGCGCCGATGGAAGGGAAAACGCAGGCGAACCTCAATCTCGCCTGGCCCTCACCGCCGACGGCAACCGACGAAGCCATTCTATGGAAGCTCGCCGAGCGCGCGATCGGGGGCGACCTCGCCGGCCGACTCTGGAAGCTGCGTCAGGACGAAGGGCTTGCTTACACGGTCTGGATC
>JABDJQ010000695.1 GCA_013002425.1 Gemmatimonadota bacterium | reverse complement strand
GAACGCGCGGACGGCCGCTTCGACATGCTCGAGGTCGAACTGGTCGACGGCCTCAAGCGCCGTCGCGAGCCCGGTCAGCAGGTCACCCATCCCCTCTTTCTGCAGATTCTTCTTCACGGCCTTCTCGTCCATCGCGAAATCGTCCGCGAAGAACGCGCGGCCGGCGTCTTCGAAATCGTGCAGGGTGCGGTAACGCTCGCGAATGAGATCCAGCACGGCGAGGAACCACGTGCGCCCGTCGCCGCCGGACCACTCGTCGCGCCATAGCCCGATCGTGCGAAAGCGCGCTTCGACGAGCGGCGCGAGATCTTCGACGGGCATCTCCTGCAGGTACTGCGCATTGATCGAAATCGCGCGAGGGTCGGTGTAGTAGCGTTCGTCGCCGGCGTTGTAATTGAAGATCGCGTTCGACTTGTTGACCTTCGCGAGGTCGAACTTCTCGATCAGGGCCGCGTGCGTGAGCTTTTCGTCTTCCGCGCCGGGCGACCAGCCCAGAAGCGCCATGAAGTTCGCGAACGCGTCGGGCAGAAAGCCGCGGTCGCGATAGAAGTTGAGACTCACGATTTCGCCATGCTTGCGCTTCGAAAGTTTCGCCTTGTTCGGCGCGAGAATGAGCGGCAGATGCCCGAAGCGCGGCACGTCCTTCCCGAGCGCACGATAGAGCAGGATCTGTTTCGGCGTGTTCGAAAGATGATCCTGGCCGCGGATGACGTGCGAGATGCGCATGTCCGCGTCGTCGACGACTACACTCAAATTGTAGAGCGGCGAACCGTCGGTGCGGAGCAGTACGAAGTCGTCGATATCGGCGCTCGCCTTTTTGTTCTCGCCGTAGACGAGGTCGTCGAACGCGACGGTCTCCCCTTCCGGCACGCGAAAACGCACGACGAACGGTTTTCCCTCGGCCGCGAGCGCTTCGGAGTCTTCACTCGATCGCCCTCGCTCGGCCGGGTCGAAGCGCCACGTCGTCTTCGCCGCCTGTGCCGCTTCCTTCTGCGCGGTCAGTTCTTCGGGGGTCAGGAAGTCGCGGTAGGCATGACCGCCGGCAAGCAGCTCGTCAACCGCTGCCTTGTGCGCTTCGCTCCGCTCTCCCTGGAAGTACGGGCCTTCGTCGGGGTCGAGCCCGAGCCATTCGAGCCCTTCGATGAAGTACGCGACCGACTCTTCGGTCGAGCGCTCCCGATCCGTATCTTCGATGCGAAGCACGAAAACGCCGTCGTGCTGCCGCGCATAGATCCAGTTGAAGAGCGCCGTGCGCGCGCCGCCCACGTGAAAATAGCCGGTCGGACTCGGCGCGAATCGTACGCGCACCTGGCTCATGGCGAATCTCCGGGGAGCGCCGCGGCGCGATGGGTCGTTTTCAAATCATTCTCCATAATAGTCGGCGACATTGCGGTCGGTTTCGTGCAGGCGCACGCGATGAAGCGCGGCGCCGCCCGGCTTCGGCCCGAGCCGTTCCCAGATGACGCGCG
This sequence comes from Gemmatimonadota bacterium, assembly GCA_013002425.1. Lineage (GTDB taxonomy): Bacteria > Orphanbacterota > Orphanbacteria > Orphanbacterales > Orphanbacteraceae > JABDJQ01. Next base: position 939 of record JABDJQ010000695.1, on the reverse strand, counting down.
CAATGTTCTCGGCGGTCGGATTCATGTCGGCGAACTCCGGGATGTCGCAGTTCAGGTGCATGTGGTCGAGGTAATCGATGACTTTCTCGTCGACCAGCTTGTCGATGTCGCTGATGTTGCAGATCGTGCCGGTGCGCGCGTCGACATCGCCTTTCACGGTCACTTCGACGCGATAGTTGTGCCCGTGCCCGCTCGGGTTCGTGCACTTCCCGAAGAGCGCGCGGTTTTCCTCGTCGCTGAGGGATGCCTGATGCAGGCGATGCGCCGCGCAAAAATGATAGCCGCGCGTCAGAAACATGTCGTCACTCCCTGCCTTCTTGTCGAGATAGAGTTCGGGTTCTTCCGTAATGCGAATCTCGTGCAGCGCGCCGTTCGGGTACGCCGGCTCGAGCCGCTCCCAGATGAAACCCGCGAGATTTTCGAGCGTCGGCGACTTGTCTTTGAAGTACGCCACGTCGTCGTTCAGGAACTTGCGGTCGAGCTCGGCGATCACGCGATCGACGATGACCGACTTGATCGTCTTCAGATTCTCGACCATACCGTGGTCGTCGCTGATCTCGCCCCGGATCGTCACGTGCAGCACGTAGTTGTGCCCGTGTATGCTCAGCGGGCCGAAAAGCCGCGCAGCTTCGGCTTCATCGAGCCAGGGCAGCTTATAGTGATGAGCGGCGGCAAACGTCTGTTCCCGCCGCAGATATCCGATCGTCATCGCGTTCCCCTTTCCGAAAACGGTATCATGGGGTCATAGGGGGGTCAAACATGGCCATGTCACCCGGGCAGGCGCCGTTGCGCGAAGAGACACCGTTACCAGTGGACGCCTCATGAGAGCTCGTTCGACAGCCGCGATCATTCTCGCGGCCGGGCGCTCTTCGCGCATGGGGACTTCGAAAGCCTTGCTCGACGTCGCGGGCGTCCCGTTTCTCGCGCGCGTGATCCGCT
>JABDJQ010000671.1 GCA_013002425.1 Gemmatimonadota bacterium | reverse complement strand
GCCGAAAGCTGTCGCTGCTCGTCTGGCATCGCGTGGAAGACCTGATCGCGACGACGGCGGAAGAGACGATCCGGAACCGTCACGAAAACGGCGCGAAACTCGAAACGCTGTCGCGCGAGGAACACTGGCGCTTCACGTTCGACGGCAACGCGTTTCCTGCCTGCCTCGACGATCTCGTCGCTCGCTCCCGCCTCTTCGTCAATCCCAACAAGCATGCGTTTCGTATCGTGGACGAGCCGGAAGACGGCCGCGCGCATCCGGGCGCGATCGTGCGCGTCCGGAATCGCGAGGATATCGAAGGGGCGACGGCCATGCACTCGCTCCGCCCGCTCGCCGGCACGGAAGAACTCACGGACGTGGTGTTCGAGACCGTCTGGTTCGTGCGACTCGCGCCATCCGTCGAACCGGACGAGATCGCGTCGCTCGTCGAGTCGTACGCCGTAACGCATACACGGCATGACGGGCTTCTCGTGAACCCCCACTTTCAGGACTGGTCGCTGACCGTCGTACCCGGAACCCGGGGAGCGCGGGCATGAGACACTGGAAAGAGGAATGCGGAGTCGTCGGGATCGCGGGAACGGACGCCGCTGCGGAACTCGTTTCTCTCGCCCTCTACGCGCTCCAGCATCGCGGGCAGGAGGGGTCGGGCATCGTGAGTTTCGACGAAGGCGCCCTGAATGCGCACCGGGGGCTCGGGCTCGTCAGCGATGTCTACACCGCCGACGCCCTCGCGGGGCTCGACGGCACGATCGCGGTCGGGCACAACCGCTATTCGACCACCGGCTCCTGCTCCGCCGAGAACCTGCAGCCGATCGTGGCCCACTCGCGCGGGTCGGCCATCGCGCTCTCGCATAACGGCAATCTCGTGAACGCGCTGGATCTCCGCAATTCGCTCGAAGACCAGGGCGCGATCTTTCAGACGACCATGGACTCCGAAGTCATCGTTCACATGATGGCGCGTTCGCGGCAGCACGCGTTCGAAGATCGCGTGCGGGAAGCGCTCGGCCGCGTCGTCGGCGCCTACTCGGTCATTCTCTCCGACGGGCGGAAGCTCGTGGGAGCGCGCGATCCCCGGGGCTTTCGGCCGCTCTGCATCGGGAAGCTCGGCGATGCGCACATTCTCGCGTCCGAATCGTGTGCGCTCGACCTGCTCGGGGCCGAGTACGTGCGCGAGGTGAAACCGGGCGAACTCGTGGTGATCGAGGGAACCCGGTTCTCGTCCATTCCGCCGGTCGATCCGGTCGATCCGAAACACTGCATCTTCGAATACATCTACTTTTCGCGCCCCGATTCCGTCGTATTCGGCCACGCCGTCGACCCGGTGCGCAGGCGGCTCGGGCAGACGCTGGCGGAAGAACATCCGGCCGACGCCGATCTCGTGATCGCCGTGCCCGATTCGTCGAATTCCGCCGCGCTCGGTTTCGCGGAGCGCTCGAAGATTCCGTTCGAAATCGGGCTGATCCGGAATCACTACGTCGGCCGCACGTTCATCCAGCCGACGCCGCGGCTGCGCGACCTGCGCGTCAAGATCAAGTACAAC
>JABDJQ010000229.1 GCA_013002425.1 Gemmatimonadota bacterium | reverse complement strand
GCGCGGCGCCTTTCTGCGAGAGAGCTACCTTCCGAACCAGTACTTGACCGGTATCTCCAGGGTTTTTCCAAGGGAATCCCGCTCGAACGAATCCACTTGGTGGCGGATGGAATCGAGGAACGGTTGCGGGTGTTCGCAGAACTCGTCGGGGAGCGGGTGCCCGACTTTCGCGAACGCGGTACGCGGGAAGAGCGATTCCACCTGATCTCCGAGGGTGCATACGCTCTCGGCGCCGGAGCACCCGCCGCGCATGTCGGGCGCGTGGTCGAACTCGGCGCGTCGCCCGAATCGCGACTACCCGAATTGGAGGGCGGGGTCCTCGCTCTCGGGTGTCTGGTATCGGGAGGGGTCTCGGCCGACAGGTCTCTCGAAGTGGTCGAGACGGCACACCACCACGGGATGCGGGGACCCGACATTGCACGAATCGGGCGGGATCTCGGATTCGCAGTGGGCCAGAGCCAGGGGCCGCCGGCTCACGCGATGGTAGATGAAGTGCTCCGCCTCCTGCAGGAGGGAGAGAGGATGTCCCACATCGCGGGCTATCTTCAGACAATCTGTCAGGGCGGACAGGATCGCGCCCCCGGAACAAGTCCAATGGATGACCCCGCCATGATGCGCGGGCCGGGCGGATCACCCGAGCATGGGGGCCGCCATGATTCGGAAGGACACGGGGGCCGGGGCGGTGACGGGCACCCCCATTATTGAACTGGTAACTGTCTGAGCACTCGGGAAGGATTGCCCTTTTCAGTCCAGGCCGGTTCAGTCGTCCTCGATGTGTAAGGTCATAGCGAGTTCGAGCGCCTGTTCACAGGGTCTCCAGGGGATCAGCACGCATACTCCATGTCCCCACTCCTTCATGCGTCTTCCGCTTCAAAACACGACGGCTCCCAAATCAGCTTCGGGCATCATCTTGCAGAAACGCTGATGTAACTGATACCAGAGACTACGTATAGATACGTATGGGCACTCTCTTCTCCTGAACTATTTTGATATTGCCGCTCCAGAGAGGCTCCCTTGTGTACTTTTCTACATAGGAAAGTGTCCGCTGCTTTCTCTGCCCGGATCCTCAAGCTGTTTTTTGTCCTGTGCTCGGCTTGTCTGTTCCTGGCCTCCCCGGCTTACGCCGATCTGTTTTGCGTAACGGAGAGCGGGATCGTATTCGTATCCACGGACGATGGCGCAAGCTGGTCGTCACGGGGAACGGTATCCGAACCCGCGATCACGGCGCTTCGTCCGGATCTTCTCCCCGGGAAGTTGTTCGTTCTGGGGCGAAGCGGCGACCTTCGTCGGTCGATTGACGGTGGCGGGAACTGGATCCTGCAGGGAAACGCGGGCGCCTCGGATTGCGCCGATCTCGCCGTGGGGCGAAGCGGCGACCTCTTCGTTCTGACCGAAACGGGTGACCTGCTTCGTTCGATAGACAACGGCAGCAGCTGGACCGCCGAATCGAACGCCGGTTTCTCCGATGGTGTCGCACTGACCGTAGGCGGCGGCAGCGGATTCGGCGACACACTTTACGCCGCAACATCCACGGGCGACATCGCGCGGATTCCTCCGGGCGGGTCCTGGGCCGTCGTCGGGAACACCAGTTTCACGCCCATCGTCGATCTCTTATGGAC
>JABDJQ010000652.1 GCA_013002425.1 Gemmatimonadota bacterium | reverse complement strand
CCTGTCGAGCGCCTGCAATACGGGGAACGAGGGAACTTCCGCGAGGTCGAGAAGATGACGCACGTAGATCGAGTCGGGGGTCAGCGTGAGCTTCGAATAGTGGTTCACGGAAAAGCTGCCCATCGGATGCGCGGCCGCGGTCGTGGCCATCAGTGCGAACAGAAGCGTGAACGGGGGCGCGAGCAGGAGCGTGAGCGGGAATGCGAAGAAGATGCCCGCCGGAGTCCGTGCGGGGTCAGCCATTCACGATCCGCTTCGATGCGGCGCGATGGGCCTCGAGAGTGCGGCCGAGATCGATATGCAGCAGGCGACCGTCTTCGATGACCCAGCGTCCCTCGACCATGAGCTTCCGAACGCGCGCCGGCCCGCAGAGCACGATTGCCGCGAGCGGATCGACCGCGCCGGAGAACGCGATGTCGTCGAGCGGGAAGAAAGCGAGATCCGCGCGCAGGCCCTTCGCGATGCGGCCGACCTCGGGACGGCCGAGAATCTCGGCTCCTCCGCGCGTCGCCCAGCGAAGCACCTCTTCGACCGTGAGCGCGGAAGCCCCGTACTGGATGCGCCCGAGCAGCAGCGCCTGGCGCGCTTCGGCCGAAAGCGAGGACGCGTCGTTCGACGCGGATCCGTCGACACCGAGGCCGAGGGGGATCCCGTTCGCGCGATAGTCGAGCGTGCGCGCGATTCCGGACGCGAGCCGCATGTTCGAACTCGGGCAATGGGCGATGCCGCATCGGCACGCACCGAGCTTCTTCTGCTCGTCAGGATTGAAGTGCACGCCGTGCGCGAGCCAGGCGTCGCTGCCGAGCCATTCGACGTCCTCGAGATACTGCAGGGGTCGAACTTTGAAGTGCGCAAGGCAGTACTCGTCCTCGTCGAGCGTCTCGGCGAGATGGGTGTGCATGCGCACCTTGTAGGCGCGCGCCATCTTCGACGTCTCCCGCATCAGATCCTGCGTGACCGTGAAGGGCGAGCACGGGGCGAGCGCCACCTGGATCATCGCCCCTTCGCTCGTGTCGTGATACTGCTCGATCGTGCGCGCGGAATCCTCGAGCACGGTCTTTTCGTCCTGCACGACAGAATCGGGCGGGAGCCCGCCGTCTTTCTCGGAAAGCGTCATGCTCCCCCGCGTAGCCGTGAACCGGACGCCGAGCGCGTTCGCGGACTCGATGGCGGCGTCGATCGGGTCGGTCAGGTTTTTCGAAAACAAATAATGATGATCCGAAGAGAGCGTGCAGCCTGACAGCATCATTTCGCCGAGCGCCACGGTTGCAGCCGCGGACATGGCGTCGCGGTCGATCCGCGCCCAGATGGGATAATGAGTGACGAGCCACTGGAACAGCTCGGCATTCGCGGCGGCCGGAGTGGCCCGCGTGAGCGTCTGAAAGAAATGGTGGTGGGTGTTCACGAGCCCGGGGGTCACGACGAGCCCGGTCGCGTCGATGGTCTCTTCGAAGGGCCCCTCCGGCTCGCTCCCGGCCGGCCCGAACGCCTCGATCACTCCGCCGCGCGTCTCGATCCACCCTCCCGGGAGATCGCGGCAATCCTCGTCGAGAATGGCCACCGTTTCGCAGTTTCGGATCAATCTGTGCAAATCTTTCTCCTGGTTACGCTCTGGCGCTCAAGCTAACACGATCTTATTTTGTCTAACAAGCCTACGCAGGGACCGAAGCCATGCGCGATTGCCGTTGACACTCCCACGGTCGGTCGCTAGTCTCCGTCCAATGCTCACGGCCGACACGATTGCGACCGATCTTAGGGCATGGAGGATTTCATGACGGAGAAGAAGCCGATTCGCATCGGGCACAGGGGCGCTCCCTCCCATTTCTGGGAGAACACCCTGCAGTCGATTCACAAAGCGGTGGAAATCGGGGTCGACATGGTCGAGTTCGATATTCGTCGTACGCTCGACAATCACTTCGTTCTCTTTCATAACCCGTCACTCCGCAAGATCCCCTTCTTCTCGAAGCGCCTGCGCGACAAGTCGCTCGACGAAGTCCGCTCCCATCTCGTGGGGCCGGGGCTTAGGATTCCGCTGCTTCAGGAAGCGATCGACGCCGTCAAGGGGCGCGCGCACATGAACATCGATCTGAAGGAACCGGGCGGCGAAGAAGACCTCGTCGACGTTCTGCGTCGCAAAGGCGTGGCGCATCAGGTGCTCGTGAGTTCCTACTTCGCGCGCAGCCTGAAGCGTATCAAGGAACTCGATCCGGCGATTCGCACGGGTCTTTCCGTTCCGAAAGAACGTTTCGGCGTGGGGCGCTGCCGCGACGGCAGCCTGCTGCATCGCCCGTTCCTCTGGCTGCTCCGTTCGATTCTGCCGTTCTGGGCCACCCGCAAGGTGCGCCACACCGAGACCGACGCGATCATGGTTTACTACCGTCTTCTGACCCCGAATCTGGTGCGTCGCATGGAAGAGCTCGGCAAGCAGGTCTTCGCGTATACGGTCGATGATCCGAAGTCGATCGAACGCATCGTCGAAATGGGTGTGCACGGCATCGCTTCGAATCGCCCCGAGCTTCTGGTCGACCCGGCCGCCTGATCCCCCTTACATCACGAACGGCGCGCCATCTTGTGGAAAAGAAGCGCGAGCAGCCCCCCGAACAGCACGTACGAGAACAGCGTTTCCATGAGCAGCAGAACCTGTCCCCATCCCGTCGCCGGGGTCCCTCCCTTCCAGCCGATGCTCAGAAGGTGCATGAGCGTTTCGTAGTAAGGCTGTCCCCATGTCTGGACGCCTTCGACCACGATCGCGCCGGGCGCGAGCAGGCGGAGGGTGCCGAAGAGCGCGGCCATGACGACGTAGAGCGAGATCCAGCGAAGGAGCGAGCGGCCGCAATCCGAGGTGAGTTTCCAGACCCAGTACACGAACGGGTACTTGCCGTGGAACTCGTTCAGGAACTGATAGTCCTGGATGTCGCGGACGAGCGCAGGAAAGAGACCGCCGTCGATCGCGCTCGTGTCGATCTGGGAGAATTTCGTTTTCACGTTGTATTTGAGATCGACGAGATTCGTGGCGCGGTCGAGCTTGATCTCGCGGAGCGAGGCGTTTTCGAAGTTCGCGTTCGAGAGATTGGCGCCGACGAGGTCGGTCTGTTCGAGGTTCGAGTGAGACAGGTTCGCTTTCCAGAAGTTCGCCATCGCCCCCTTCGCGAGCCAGAGGTTCGTGCCGGCCAGATTCGCCTGGATCAGATGCGCGTTCAGCAGGTCGGCTTCGACGAGATTCGTTCCCTTGAGATTCGCCGCTTTCAGATTGGCGTAGCGGAGAATGCTCTTGCGGAGCGAGGCGCCCGACAGATTCGCCCCTTCGAGCAGCGCGTCCTGCAGTTCCGTGCGGTCGAGATTCGTCCCCGAAAGGTCCGAATAACGCAGATCGACACGATTCAGATTCGCCCCTTCGAGATTCGCGAACCGAAGCACGGCGCCGTACATGCAGGCGTTCTGGAGATCGATCTCGGCGAGGTCCATGCCTTCGAGATAGGCGCCCGTGAGGTTCTTCCTGCGCGCCAGGGCATCCACGAGATCATGGCGCGTCTTCGGCTGCTCGGGGTCGTGCCAGAAGCACCACGCCGAATCTCCGTTCGACGGCTCGGAGCAGCGAAAGCGGTTGCGGGGGTCTTGATATTGGCACGCCTGCATGGAATGATGATGCCACAGAATTCTTCCTCGTCGCAAGACTGCGGAATTTCCCCTTGTGCCGGTTCGACGAAATGAGGACAATCTGTAAAGTACGAGCGGGCAATGAGAAACGAGGAATCCGTACGCCATGAATCGCAGTCAACTCACAGACGGAGATGTGACCGAGCCGCGTTCGCTGGACGATCTGATCGCCCGCGGGCTGTTCGAGATCGTCGATGACGACTACCGGCGCGTCGAAGCGAAGCTGCTCGGGCTCGTACAGTCGCAGCGTTCGATCGCGCCCGAGGTCTTTCAGCATCTGATCGACGCGGGGGGCAAACGGATACGGCCCATCGTTCACTGTCTCGCCGCCGGCGCCTCCGGGTACAAGGGCGACGACCACATTCTGATCGCGGCCGTCAGCGAGATGATTCACTCCGCCACCCTGTTTCACGACGACGTGATCGACGAAGGCGCGGTGCGCCGCGGGCGGCTGGCCGCGCACAAGATCTGGGGCAACCAGAACGTGGTCCTCGTGGGCGACTTCGTGTTCGCGCGCGCGTTCACGGTCATGA
>JABDJQ010000645.1 GCA_013002425.1 Gemmatimonadota bacterium | reverse complement strand
ACGCAAAGGTCGACCCCACATGCGGTTGCGGAGGAATCATCCCGTAGATTCTGAGATCACGCCCCGCGAAATGGTCGCTCCGTTCGTTCTCAGGCCCTGTTCAGGGCCCAGGGGCGGGCGGAGCGACTTTTCGCGTCCCGGCAGCCGTTCCTGATCCCGGTCCCTGCGTCCCCGGCTGCGGGCTGAATGCTCACCTGGTGGGCATCCGGGCGCGCTGTGGGCCCGCTCTGTTCGGTTTCTGCACAAACTGTCCCAACTGTCCTCACTTCCGGACTCTTTTTCTCATCCCTCTCTGTTCAAGTTTTCCTCCGCGGGGTCGAATCTCAGTAGGAAGAAAACCCGGCCCGCACGGAGAAGGAGTCACTGGGAAGAAATGGGACTATTCGACACCTTCATGAGAAGCGACCCCACGGTAGTGGGGATCGATATCGGTAGCCACGCCATCAAGGTCGTGGAGGTCTCACGCAAGGGGGACCGCGCTACGGTTTCGAACTATGGAGTCGGCTACCTGCCGCCCGACGCGATCGTCGACGGCGAGGTGATGGACTCCGAGATCGTCGTCGAGTGCATTCAGGACCTGCTGAACGAGCGGGGCATTTCCGGAAAGAACGTCGCTTCGGCGATCTCCGGACGTTCCGTCATCGTAAAGCGGATCCAGATGGATCAGATGAGCGAGGAAGAGGCGGCCGATGCCATTTACTGGGAGGCGGAACAGCACGTCCCCTACGGCATCGACGAGATTTCCCTCGACTATCAGATCCTCGGAGACAGCGAAGAGGAAGGGAAGATGGACGTTCTGCTCGTCGCCGCGAAACGCGAGACGGTGGAAATGCACACGGCCCTGCTTCGCGACGCCGGCCTCACGCCGTACGTCGTGGACGTCGACTCTTTCGCCGTTCAAAACTCGTTCGAAGCGAACTACGAGTCCGAAGAGGGAGAACGCGTTCTCCTGCTGAACGTGGGCTCGTCCGTCACGAACGTGAATCTGCTGAGGAACGGAGCGCCGCTGATCACGCGTGACCTTTCGGTCGCGGGCAGCGCGTTCGCGGACGAAGTGCAGCGGACGCTCGAAGTCGACCGGGAAGAGGCGCTCAAGATCATTCAGAGCGACTCCGAGGAAGACCAGGAACGGATCTCTCCGATCCTGGAGACGGTCGGGCAGGATCTGCTGCTCGGCATCGAACGCTCTCTTTCGTATCTCAAGGGGAATTCGGGTGCGAGCGACGTGAGTCGCGCCATCCTTTCCGGCGGCGGTTCGTGCCTGGCGGGACTCCAGTCCTACCTTTCGACTCGCCTCGGGATTCCCGTCGATATCGCCAATCCGCTGAAGGAGATCGAGTACGACCCGAATCTCTTCGCGGATATGGAAGTGGATCGAATCGGCCCGTCGCTGATGGTGGCGCTGGGCCTGGCGCTCCGGTGAGGATGACATGATTCGTATCAATCTCATTCCCGTGGAAGAAAGAATCGTAACGACCACCTCCGGTCCCAACTGGACGGTGATCGCGCTGACCGTGGCGCCGGTCGTCTTCGGACTGATCCTGTTCACGGTGTTCATGTATCAGAACCATCAGCTCACGATGCTGACGGAACAGATCAATCAGGAAGAAGCGACGCTCGCCAAGTACAAACCGGCGGTGGCGAAACTGAAGCAGCTCCGCCAGGAACAGACGGAGATTCAGGCGCGCCTCGACGCTCTTCACGAGATCGACGAGTACCGCGCGCTTCCGGTTCAGATGATGGAAGCCGGGAACCGCAGCGAGCCCCGCTATCTCTGGCTGGAAACGGTCGAGGAAACGGGCGGCGGCGGCGTCCGCACCATTACGCTGATTGGCGCGGCGCAATCCTTCGGCCACCGGCAGAT
>JABDJQ010000637.1 GCA_013002425.1 Gemmatimonadota bacterium | reverse complement strand
TCCGTTCGAGAACGCACTTCTCGAGCTCGGGGTCGGCCACGCTGCTCGACAGAATCGAGGCGTCCGTTATGTTCCCCCGAGGCGCGATCACGAATCGAACCGCGATTTCGCCCTGCCCACCCGGGGTGCGGATGAGCGAGCGGTTGTAGCAGCTGCGAATACCGCCTTTCTTCTTCTGTACGATCGACGCGAGCGCCGACTCTTCCCGGCAGCCGTCGTCGCCGCCGAGCGCGAGCTCTTCACCGTCGATCACGCCGTCGCGTCTTTCGAGTACGAGATCGTTGCTCGAGCCGTCTCCGAGCGAAGCCACGAGATCCGAAGCGCGCTCTTTGGCCTTGCCGCCGCCGAACCCGGACCCGACGCCGTCGCCGAAGCCGATCCCCGATTCGCCCTTGGCCGCGCCGCCCGAAACCTTGCGCGTATCGCCGACGCCGCGGATCAGCTGCGTGAGTCCGTCGGACGCGTACGTCACGCCGTCCTGGTCGGCCTGCGCGCGCACGGCTTTCGTCGAACCCGTCAGCTTTCCGAGCACGCCCATCTTCGTGACGCGCGCGAGCGGATCGCCGCCGCCGCCACCGGAACGCTTGCCCTTCGGCTTCGCTTCCTGAACGCCCCGCCGTTTCGGCGCGGCATTCGCCTTCGGCTCTTCCTTGACTTCCTTGGGCTCGATCTTCGCGATCTCGATCGGATCGGGAAGTCTGATTTCGATCACCGCGTCCTCTTCCATCGCCCAGACCCCCGTGGGAATCATGGGGGCGATATCGAGCTGCGTCACGACGAAACCCAGGATCCCGTGCGCCGCGAGCGACGCGATGAAGACCCGCTTCAGAAAATTGTCTTCCCGTTTCACTGCACGCCTCCGATCTGGTCCGGCGCCTTTTCGTATGCGGCCAGGGCCAGCTTCTGGTAGCCGACCTGATGCGCCGTGAAAAGCACCGCATACAGAAGATCGAACGGGATCGTCTTGTCGCCCTGCACGAGCACCCGGCGCGAAGCCGCCGCCGGATCGTCTTCGCTCACCGGGCCGATCGCCGCGCCGAGTTCCGGAATCCAGAGCTGCCCTTTCCAGTCTTCGAGACCCGCAATCATGTGCTCTCCGACCGAAACGCCACGCTCCGTCACCGCGAGCACGAGATCGCTCCCCTCCACCTTTTCGGGCGAGGTCGACTCGGGCAGTTCGAGGTCCTGCGCGGCGTGAATCACCGCGCCCTCCGGCGCGAACGACATCAGCAGGAAGATCAGCAGGATCGATAGAATGTCGACGAGCGACGTAACCGAGAGCACCGTAGCGAAACGCGTTCGCCGCTTTGCCCCCGCTCTGCGCGCGCTGGAATTGTTGACTCGCATCAGGCTCCCTCCCCAGGCAGCACGGGCTGCATGTGAAGTCCAACGAGCGCGATCTGATTGAAACCGCGTTCCCTGCAGATGTCCATGACGGCCATTACGTTCTCGTACGGAATGGTCGGTTCGGACGCCACGGTGACTTCTGCCTCCTCCGGAAACTCGTTCCGCACGATCTGGAGAAGCGCGATGAGTTCGTTCGGGTCGTAGTGACCTTCGGTCTTCAGCACGCTCGGCAGGAAGCCCCCGCTCCCTCCCACGGTGATCCCTTCAGCCGAAATGACCACCATCAGATTGAGCGCCTCTTTTTCGACGAACCGTTCGGCGCCTTCTTCCCCGCTTCCCTTCGGCGGAAGCTGGAGTTCGAGCACGGTTACGTTCGCGAAGACGGCCGCGAGAAGCAGAACCGGCACGAGCACGGTGAACAGATTCATCATCGGCACCATGTCGATATCCGAAACCGGAGTCGCCCGTCCCTGCTTACCGCCGGGTCGCATTACGCTTTCCCCGCGGTGACCATGTCTTCCAGCTTCGCATTGCGCGTCCCCTGCTTCGTGTTCTCACGAGTGGCGCCATGCGAGCTGCGGCTGCTCTCTTCGATCACGTTCGTCAGCACGGCCATCCGCGCTTCGATGTCTTCGAGAGCGCGATCCGCGCGACCGCCGAGAAGGCCGTGCATCGCGAGCGTCGGAATGGCGACCGTGAGGCCGAAACCCGTCGTCGCCATGGCAACCGAAATCCCGCCCGCCAGCGCGGCCGTTCTCTGCGCCGCGGCGACGTGAGCCACGGCTTCGAACGCGATCACGAGTCCCGCGATCGTACCGAGCAGGCCGAGCAGCGTCGACAGGTTCGCACTCACGGCGAGCAACGGAAGACGGCGATGGAACTGCGGCGTTTCGGCAAGATACGCCTCGTCCACCACGTTCTGGAGTTCGTCCTTCGAATGGCCGGGACGCAGGCTCAGCACGCGGCTCGCGATGCGCCCGAACGGCGTTTTCAGACGATCGGCAACGCGACGCGCGTCTTCCATGCGATGCGCACGCACGAGTTTCGTGATCTCTTCGAGCGATCCGTCATCCTTGCCCGACGTCTTGAACATCAGGAGTACGACCTTGTCGAGCGCGATCGCGACGGAGAACGCGCTCACGATCAGAATCGCCCACATGAACGGCGCGCCTGCTCCCGAGAACGCGTTGCTCGCGAAGCGAAGAAGGCCCGCTGCGCGCGACTCGGTTTCGCCTGCCGGCGCAGCGCCCGCATCGAGACCGATCCCCTGCACCGGCGTCACGGACGCCGGCATCGTGCCCGCCGCACCGGGTGCACCTGCCGCGGCGTTCGGGGCAGCGGCCGCAGCGGCTGCGCCGTTCGCCGTCGACGCGGCATTCGACGCGCCCTCTGTCTGTGCCCAGGTGCCCGCCGGAAACGCGAGCAGAGCCCCGAGACACAGGATCGGAAACAAGAGTTTCCAGTTCATGATCCTTACCCCTTTCCTGACTGATCCAGCCTTACTGAAAAACTAACTTTGATCCGCGATCGCAACGGTCTGCCGATCGTGGTTCATTTTCATCACCGGAAGAAGCCATCCGCTCGACAGCTCCCTTTTGAGCGGGAAGAGCTCGTAGAGCGCCCCCCCGTTTCGTTCTCGAATGAACATCGTGGAAGGATTCGAGACCTTCCCGTCGATCTCGAGCTTCTTCAAGTCGACAATCTGACGTTTCGGTTTGCCCTGCGCGTGCGCCGTTCCCGCGAACGAGAGCGTCGCGGCCAGCAGCATGCCGAATGCGATTCGCTTCATCATCGTGAACTCCCCCAGACCAGTCCCTCGTCATCGGGGACCGCGACGTTCCCTGGTTCCTCTGCTCCTGATGCCGGCGGTTCGAACGCCGCCACGGCTTCCATCCAGACGAGCGCGCGACCCTGGTATTCCGCGCCCCGTTCTTCCAGAACGGATCGATAAAGCGCCGCTTCCTCTTCGGTCAGGCCACCGGGCGCCGGCGCCGTGCGAAGAAGATGCGCGCACTGATTCATGGCGTCTGCCGCTTCGAGGTGAACCTCGCGACGGGACGAAACGAGAGCGAGCGACGGTCCTCCGTCACGCTCGATTTCGATCTCATACAAGGCGTCGGCCGTTCGGCGCCGTTCTTCTGCGAATTCGACGCGTTCGAGCCACGCAACGAGCCATTCGGAATAACTTTCCACTTCCTTGTTCGATGCGCCCTCGCCCGGGGCCTCACGATCGACCGTGATCTCGCGGTCGGCCGCGTCGCGCACGGAGTCCGCGAGCGCCGCGTAGAGATCGCGGCGCGACTGCTCGTCGGTTTCGTAGAGCGTCGCGGCATCCGCGTAGAACGGCTCGACGAGTTCCGGCGACGGGACACGGGTTCGCTCCCACTCGTGCTGGAACGCGGTCCGCCCGTACCACTCGAGGCAGTCCGCGAGCTCCAGAACCGCGGGCTTCGTCATCCCCTCGATCCGAATCGCGATCAACTCGCGCATGTAGCCGACGTACTCGTCGAGACGCGTCGAGGCGTCGCCGTTCGTGTGTGTCCTGCGCCAGTTCCGGATCGCGTCTTCGAGTCCCGGCTTTCTGAGATCCGCGAGTCCGCGAAGCGCCTTGGCGGCGTAGAGCGCGCTCGGATCGAGATCCTCGTTCGCGCTGTCCGGCACGCTGTTCGCCTCCACCCGATAGTGCTCGACTGCCTTCAGCCAACGGTCTTCGGCCAGTTTCATGAGACCCGCCTTGCGGTACGCTTCGGCCGCGAGTCCCGAGAGCTGCGTGCGCGACACTTCGTCGAACTTCGTGTCTTTGCGGCAGAGGTCGTACACGGCGCCCGCTTCTTCGTAGCGCTCGGTGACGTCGAGAATGTGGGCGAGGCGCCAGCGGGCGGGCGTCAGCTGTTCTGCTTTCGGATAGCGGCCGAGCAGATCGCGATAGCGAAGCTCGGCCTCGGGCATGTTGCCGACACGATCCCAGGCGCGGGCCGCTTCGTAGCGGTCCTGTACGTCGGGAATCGTCTGGAACGAGGCGTCGAGAAGAACGGCCACGAGGTTGTGCTCTTCGCGTTCATGCGCCTTGAGGGCGGCCGCGCGAAACGCGTCGCGCATGGTTTCGTCGCCCGGGAACGTCACGAGGAGCGTGTCGACGAGTTCGCCCGCGGCCACATGATCTTCGCCGAGAACGCAGCACACGAATTCGCGCCGGAGAGCGTCGCGGGCCACGGCCGTCTCCGCGTATTCGTTTCGCACCTTGCGGTACGCGACGACGGCTTCCCGATACTGTCCGGCTTCTTCGAGGCCCTGGGCCTGCAGAAACGCACTGGCGCCCGCGCGCTCCACACGTTCCCTGCGCTCGGTCTCGTCACCGGCGGCTTCAGCGGAAACCTTGAACCAGATCTCCGCGTCGGCCGGATCTTCGAGCACGGACGCGATCTTGCCCGCACGCAACGCGGCTTCCCCGCGGAGCGGCGCATCTTCCTGACGCGCGATCCACTTCGAGAGTTCGAGAGCGCGCGCGCCGTCTCCGGCCGCTTCGAGTTGCTCGGACGCATAGAGAACCGTCTTATGCGCCTCGGGACTCTTCTCGAAAGCGCTCCAGTAGCGGAGCGCCGCGTCCGCGATCAGGCCGGCTTCGGACCCGGCATCCCGGTGCGCGAGAAACGCCCCGTGCAGCACGGACTCGCGCTCTTCTTCATTCAGGCCCTCGGTCGGAACCGCATCGTAGAGGCCGGCGCTCCGGGCGAACTCACCGGTTTTGTACCACGCCTCCGCGGCGAATATGAGTCCCTTCGTCCTGTGCTCCGTCGCTCCGAGATCGTTCACATAGCGTTCGAAGTGCTTCGCCGCCAGCTGATAATCATCGTTCGTCGCGCGCGCCCAACGCAGAAGCGCCGCGTTCCACAGATTCCGCTCCACGCGGGAATGGGCGTCTTCGACATGATCCCGGTCGTTCGCATGAGCCTGCTCCCAGGCCGATCCGGGCCAGTACAGATCGCAGTATTCCTCCATCGCCGTGAGCGCGGCGTTCTTGCTGTTCTGCTGCGAGTGGCATTCGATCAGCCGTTCGCTGATCACGGGCGCGTCGAGCGCGAGGGGTTCGAGTTCGAGCACTTTTGTAAACGCGACCTGCGCGTACTTCGGGCGATCGTTCGCGAGAAGAACGTCGCCGTACTCGCGAAGCGCGAGCGCGCGGTACCGGCTGTCTTCGAACTGCGCCGCAAACCCGGTTACGTTCGACGGATCCGTCTCGCTCTGCACGAGCGCGAGCGAGCGGAGCACTTCGAGCAGGCTTTCAAGCCCGTTTTGATTCTCGATCATACCGGCATAACTCCGGTCGGACGCTTTGCGAAAGTGCCGTCCCGCCTCGAGCAGGTTGTCCTCTTTCAGAAAGCACCAGCCGATCTTGTAGTCGAGCCTGTGTTCCGCGGGATCCACTCCCTCTTCCAGAGCGCGCATGTATCCGAACCGCGCGGCTGCCCACGCCTTTTCATCGAAGCGGATGTCCGCGATCCGCACGTGCGCGGCGCCGCGGACGACGGGATCTTCGGACAGCGTCACGAGTTCCTCGAGACGGCCTTCGGCGCTCTTCGGCTCCCCCATCTCCTCGTAGCAGACGCCGAGGGCGAACAGCGCCTCCGCCCGTCCGTGGAATGCGGGATACTTTTCGATGATCTCCTCGTAGAGTTCGATCGAAGGGCCGTAGTCGATCGTCGGCGCGACTTCGATAAGGCCGTCCTCGTACCGGACGACTTCCGTCAGATATCGCTCCTTC
Source organism: Gemmatimonadota bacterium (assembly GCA_013002425.1). Lineage (GTDB taxonomy): Bacteria > Orphanbacterota > Orphanbacteria > Orphanbacterales > Orphanbacteraceae > JABDJQ01. The sequence continues at coordinate 3,644 of JABDJQ010000637.1, read as the reverse complement.
TCGCGCTCCGCGTAGAGATTACCGAGCATCAGAACGACCGGCGCCCGCATTTCGCTGTCCGGGTACCGTTCCAGCAGTTCCTCGAACCGCTCGATACTCGCCTGTCTCTCGGCGGTCGCGCTGGTCGCCTGATCCGCGCCCACCGGGAGCGCGATGCCGAGCAGTAGTCCGCACGCCAGAGGGAGCGCCGATCCGCGCCATCGATTCATTAACGCCATGCTGCCTGATCCTCGCTGAATCCGATGTCCCGTTTCATATCGTCCGCGAGACGCTTCGCGCAATAGAGCGACAGTTCGTGCACGTCACGCGGTACGGCCCGGTCGATCGGCCCCGGTAGTTGTCTGACCTTGCGATACACTCGCTGGCCGTCGGAGGCTCTTACGAGCTCGACCGCCATCACGACGGACGCGGGATTCATCTTGTCCCCCGCGAACCATTTCCTGAGATTTCCGAATACGATGTAGTCGGCCCCGAAGAGTCCGTTCCAGTCGACCGCCGAAACCTGCTGAATCGTTTCGGGCATCTCGAGTCCGTGCTGGGCGAGCACCGCGTCGACCTGATGGGTTTCGACGACGCGAAAGTCGCTCAGTGTCAGCTCGCCCGCGAACTGACTCGCGAGTTGCCGATTGCCCGTGCCGTTCGTTCCGCCCGGTCCTTCCGCTCCGCGGAACGGCAATACCACGACCGTTCTCCCCCCCTCGAGAATCGTCTGTGGCGCGACGTTCTTATAGGTCGCGCAACCGGCGAACAGAGCTACCGTCAGAGCGAAACTGCACATCTTCCCGACACCAGACATCGTGAACCCCCTACCAGCCCATGTAGAACGAGAGGCCGAACTGCAGGCTGAAACCCGTCAGGAAGGCCCACTTCTTCGAAGACGCATCGTCCCCGAACAGAGTGAACAGCGTTCCCGCTATCAGCCCGCGCCCCCACGCGTTGTTCAGAACTTCGCCTCGCGACAGTTCCAGATCGTCCTTCCTGAAGAGCGTCGACGAGCGAAGCGACTTCGAGCTCAGGTCGACGTTTTCGTACGGATCCTGCACGATGGGAAACTCCTGGGTGCGTCCGTTCGCCCACCGGATTTCGCGTACTTCCGCAAGCGGGATCATCTCGGTCTTTTCGCCCGGCGCCTTCTGCAGCTGGATATCGGCCGCGTCGATCGCGATGATCGAGCCTCCGCGCCAGGAGAGATCCGCGAGCAGAATCTGATCCCCGCTCACTTCCTGCGCCTCCGCACCGCCTGTGAATCCGAGCGTTGCGATCGCAAGAAGCCCGAAGATCATTCCGTTCATTCCATTCGTCATCGAGATCCGCCTCCCCCATGCGCGCCGGTGATCTGCTTCTCATAGCGGATCTGTGCGAGCGAGAATTCCGCGCGCTCCTGAATCTGCTTCCGAACCAGGGCGTCTTCCGCGGAATCGCTCTCCGTGTCGAGCTTCTCGGCCAGATCGTTCAGACGCTCCGCCAGTTTTTCGTGTTCCTTGCGAATGATCGTGAGCCGGTCTTCCGTATCGGGCGACGGCTCCAGAAAGAGAAGTGACGCGATATCCGCTTCGCGCGGGCGCATCGATTCTTCGTACTGTTGTTTCGCGGTCGCCCAGGCGACGCTCAGATCCTGCTGCTTCGTTTCTTCTGCTTTCCAGGATCGACAGGTCGCGAGGGCCTCTTCGAAGCTGTCCGCGGAGTCGTCGAAACGCTGGAGCCGGGCGAGACACGTACCCGCGAGGAGATGCGCCTCGCTCAGGTAGCGCGGTGCGAGCGGCCCGTCGATCTTCGCGATCGAGTGAATCGCGCCGACGAAATCCCCGCCTTCCGCGGCAACCCACGCCATCCCGAGTCGGGCACGGGGCAGAAATTCGAGATCGGACTTCTGATACCAGCGAAGCGCTTCGGCATGATTGCCGAGCGAGTAATGCAGATCACCGAGAGCGAGTTTGGCTCGCCCTTCGAGCCGGCGGTCCGATTCGCTTCCGCCGAACGGTTCCGCCGCGCGTTCGAGAGCCAGGCGCGCACTCGTCGTGTCGCCCGTCGCGCGGTATGGATCAGCCATGGCGTAACGCGCGAACTTGTACCAGTTGCTCTCCTCGGGCACCAGCGCGAGCGTTCGGATGGCGGCGGCAGGGTCGCCCAGTCTCACGTACGAGAGACCGGTCGTGTAACGCATGCCGCCGAGCAGCGGATCTTTCGGGAAACGCGACTCGAAGCTCTGCAGCGACGCCACGACGCCGTCGTCGTCGCCGTCGCGAAAGCGAATCTGCGTCAGCTGGTATGCCGCGCGCGAAGCGAACGCGCCGACGCCGAGACGGCTGTACACGCGCCTCGCGGTACCCGCGAGTGAGAGCTCTTCGAGCGATCGCCCGAGGTAGAATTCCGCCTCGTCACGAAGATCGCTCTTCCCGAACGTGGTCACGATTTCCGAGAAGGTTTCCGTCGCGTCCCAGAACTCGCGGTCTTCATAGTGCTCCATCGCCTTGATCCAGAGCGGATCGAGGCGCGTGATGTAAAGCGGGCCGAAGCGTTCGTCGAGACGCATGCTCTTCGTCAGCATCTTGACGCCGAGCGTCACGCGGTCCTTCGGGTTCTCGACGGGAAGCAGATAGCTGCCGCCCACGTCGACCTGCGCCGCGATCAGATCGCGCCCGTCTTTCGTCGACAGAAGCCGGCATCCCATCTTGAAGTGCGCCTTCCCCTTCCAGCCCAGAAACGATTCCTCTTCGCTGTAGCCCGTGATCGTCCCCGTGAACACGCCGTCCACCTCGAAGACCTCCCCCATCTCCTTTAATATGTGCGGGGTCAGCGCGTTCGCGTGCTCGTAACCGCGCTGTTTCAGGAAGTCGCGCACTTTGTAGCGGTCGACGAGCGCCGGGAAGTAGCGGTGCGCCTGCATGGAGAAAGCGTCAGTGGCCAGTTCGGCAAGATGCGCCGGGCCGGTCTCGGTATCCTGATAGAAAAGCAACACGGCCACGTTCTCGACGGGCAGGCTTTCCACAGGATCCTGACGCTTCATCTGCACGTGCTGCGTGCAGCCCATCGTCGTGGCAGCCAGACATACGAGCGTGGCGGCTCTTCTCATCCAAACATTCATGATTGCCTCTCCTCGCGCTCGGATTCGGCTGACCCGAAACGCGCAATCTTTTGCGTCAAACGTCATCAGGGGGCAAAACGTGTGCCATCGAGTGCCGCACGGAGCGTTTCAGTCGAATTCGCTCCGATTCAGCCCCGGATCGATCCCCTCGTTGCCTGCGATGTGCAACACCGGACCAGCATCTTTTTCCGCCGGAGCACACTTGGTGCTCAACCCCTGCTCCGATTGTTCGATGCTTATACAAAGGGGAACCGTTGACGTGGTCACAGATTCCTCATAACCTTGGATCGGTGTTTCGCAGCGAAACCCTAAGAAGGAAATCCACATGGAGCAGCCCGAGGTCATTCGAGAAGTCAAATCTCACAAAGATGAGTCGATTCTGGATCAAATCTCCCTCGATCTTTCTCAGTCTCTTTTCGAAAGAAAGTTCGGTTCGATTGTCCCCTGGAAGGAGGAGGTCAATCGTCTGCTCGAAACGCTGCAGAAACGCACGAATCACAATGTGCTGATGCTCGGGCCCACGGGCGTCGGGAAACGCACGATGGTGATGCGGCTCGCG
>JABDJQ010000630.1 GCA_013002425.1 Gemmatimonadota bacterium | reverse complement strand
CTTCCCTGGGCCGCCTGAAGAACATCGAGATCGGCCGCCGCGGCAGAACGGGACGCGTTCTCTACACGGTGTTCGAAACGGAGGGAGGGAGGTTCGAGATTCCGGGCGACCGCGTGCGCTGGGTTCTTCGCCGGCCGGCGGACGGAGGCATCCTGCGGAGCACGTGGTTCAATTTAAAGGTAAAACGTTCGGGCGGTTTCGTACGGGAAGTGCAGATCGACGGCCGCGGCTTCGGTCACGGAATCGGCATGTGCCAGTGGGGTGCGATGGGAATGGCCGAGAGCGGCCGTTCGTACGAAGAGATCCTGAAGCACTACTATCCCGGCGTCCGGATCGGTGTCTATGATCCCGGCGCGCGCGGGGGAGACGCGTGAGCAGGACCCGCGATTCGATCCGGCGCGCGTTCGGCGCCGTCCTCATGGCGGCCCCGCGCGGCAAGGCGCTGACGAAAGCGGAAGAGAAGGTTCTGCGCGACGGTCGCGTGGGCCACGTCATTCTGTTCGCGCGGAACGTGGAATCCCCGTCACAGCTTGTAAAACTCACGAAACAGATTCGATCCGCCGCCCCCGGCCGCTGTCTGATCGGCATCGATCACGAGGGTGGGCTCGTGGCTTTCGGCGCCGGCGCGGTCGAGCGGGGCCCCACGGCTCTGGCGCTCGGCGCGACGGAGTCCGCGCCGCTCGCCAGGAAGTGGGGGCGCTACTACGGCGCCGCGTTTCGGGCGTGCGGCGTGGATGTCGTATTCGCGCCCGTGCTCGACGTGCTTTCCCCGGAGGGGGGCGAGGTAATCGGCACGCGCGCCTTCGGTTCGAAGCCCGCGCGCGTGGCGAAGCTCGGGGAAGCGATGCGGCGCGGGCTCGAAGCCGGCGGCGTCCTGACGTGCGTCAAGCACTTCCCGGGACACGGCGGCGTGGTCGCCGATTCCCATCTGACCCGGCCGCGCGACGAACGTCCGCTGGCGCGCTGGACGCACCGCGACCTCGTCCCTTTCCGCGCCGCGATTCGCGCCGGCGCCCGCTCCGTCATGGTCGCTCATCTCGAAGCGCCCGCGCTCGGCGCGTCCGACACGCCCGCATCGGCATCGAAAGCAGTGCTGCACGACCTGTTGCGTGAACGTCTCGCGTTCCACGGGATCATCGTGTCCGATGCGATCGACATGAAGGCGTACGAGCCGTCGCTTCTTCGCGCGAGTCTGCTGGCCGGTGTGTCGCTCTTTCCGACAGGAGGGACGCTGCGCGACGCCGCCGCTCTCGGCTCGAAGACGGCTGACGATTGCCGGGACGACGGCGACGCGCACTGGCACCTCGCCCGGAGCGCGATGGAGATCGGGAAGTGGGCGGGATCCGCGGCCGGGAAAGCGCCGCGAGCGCGGGCGAAGAAACCGCCCGTGCCGGCGATGCCGGGGCCGGCGGGAATCGCACGACAGGGGAGGGCGGCGCCGACCCTCACGCCGGACGCCGGCATTCTGCTTCTCCCCGACGCGCTCGGCGGGCGCATCTCGCTTCCGATCGACGCCGGCCACGTCAGGAACGAGCGCGGGAAGGTCTGGATGCGCCGTCACGTTCGCGTTTATCCGTTCGATCCCGGCGCCGGCGAGCGACGGAAGTTGCTGCGCGCCCTGCCTCCCGGAGAGCCGGTCACGCTCGCCCTCGCGCATCGTGGAAAGCCTCCCGCTGGCCAGATCGCTCTTCTCGAGGCTCTCCGAAGCGAGGGCCGGCTCGGCTGCGCGGTCTCGCTCCTCGATCCCCACGACCTCATGGCCCGGCCCGAAGTGGGGTACCGGCTCCATACGTTCGACCCGGGCCCGGAAGCTTTGCGGCATCTCGTCAAGATCCTCGCCGGGGAGGCGAAACCCGCGGGAAAACTTCCCTGACAAGTGATTGACACTTTCGAAAACTCAGTGCTACATTCCTCATCTATTTGCTTGCGGGGTCGTGGTGCAGCTGGTTAGCACACTGGCCTGTCAAGCCAGAGGTCGCGGGTTCGAGTCCCGTCGGCCCCGCCAGCAGAATCTTCCGATCCACCCCCGACTTTCCGATCCGGTATCGCAGGAAGACCGTGGGGCGGCGCCAGGCCGCTCCTGTCCTTCCCATGCCTCCATGTGACCACAGCGAGCCTTCCGGGGTCTAACAGACACAGGAAATGACGTGGGATGCTTCGCGCATCTCCTCCTGGCGGCTCGAGAACCCGGAGACGGTCGCTCGATTGGGGAAAATCCCCCGATTTCGGGCGCTCCGCCCCAGAACACAGAAGATCTCTCGAAGAGCCCGACCAGGCCCTCCCGACGTAACCCCCTGTCAGACAAGCAACAACGAGAACGATCCTCCCGAGTTTCGAATGCTCGGCCCCTGGCACCCGACTTGCAATTCACCGGGGAAGAGGATCAGCACCTGGACTGGAGGTCCGCATCATGAATCTGCAACCGAGATCCATCGCTCTATGCGCCGTTCTCACGGCGCTCGTGGCGTCCGGGCCCGCTCACGCGGCGACAATCGTGGTCAAAGCGGGAGAATCGATCCAGGCCGCCCTGAACGCCGCTCAGCAAGGTGACGTCGTAGCGGTGGATCCGGGCTATTTCAACGTAAACCTGACCATGCCCGCCGGCGTGACCCTTCGAGGCGCCGGAGCCGACCTTACGACCCTGGATGGCGGAGGCGTGTATTCGGTGATCCGCGTTCCCGCCCGCACGGAGCGGGATACCCGGATCGAAGGATTCCGGATCGTCAACGGGAGCGCTGACCGCGGAGGCGGCATCTCCGTGGGCCTCGAGTCATTCCCCTCGATCGCCGACTGCGAGTTCATCGGGAACAACGGCGGACGGGGCGGCGCGATCTACATCGGAGAAGCGGGAGGCGCCACGGTCGAACGGTGCCGGTTCATGGAGAACACCGCCAACGAAGGCGCCGGGATCTATGTGTTCCGCGGGCCGGCCAGCATTCGGTTCAACATCTTCTGCGGCAACGACGCCTTCATTACGGGCGGCGGAATGCACTTCTCGAATACGATCGGCGCGGTCGCCGTCAATAACACGATCGTTCGCAATACATCGGCTCACGGCTTCGGCTCCGGGGTTTCGTTCGGCGGGAGCCAGGTCGACTTCAGCCGGAACATCGTGGCCTACAACGACGGCGGGCACGGCATTTCGGTCGTCGGGTCCGACATCGTCGACGAATGCAACGTTCTCTTCCAGAATCACGAAGGGGACATGTGCGGCAAAGTGCCGAGCGAGAGCGACCTGATCGGCGACCCGCGCTTCTGCGACATGGACGCGTGTGAGCTTTCGATCGAAGGCAACAGCCTCGCCACGAAGATCGACTGCGGCGGATTCGCCGGCGCGCTGCCGGTCGGCTGCGCATTCACGGCAAGCGAAACGGTAAGCTGGGGCGAAGTCAAAGCGCTCTTTCGATAGATTGTCCTCCGTGCCCTCCTGCGGAGATCGCCGGCGGCCCTGAAAAGGTCGCCGGCTTTTTCATGCGCGCCGCCGCGCTCGTACGCCTTCCCATTACGCCCCAGCCAGTATCCGGCCGTTCTTGACACCTCCCCGGGGCGGTGGTAACCTGCTCGCCCGCAAAACTTCTGTCACGCCCCGTCGAACGGAATCCGGCGGCTATGCCGCCGCAGGAGGATTACTGTGTCGGAACGCATCGAAGACTACAACACGCTCCGGTTCCTGGAACTGCTGGGAACCCTTCATGAGACAACGATGGCCTTTCTGGGCAAGAAGGCGAATCCGGCGACAGGCGAGACATTCGTCGACCTGCGTATGGCGCAGTGGCACATCGACGTTCTTGCAGCCCTCGAGAAGAAGACGGAGGGCAATCTCTCCGACATCGAGAAGCGCCAGCTCTCCGCCATTCTGACGAACCTGCGTCTGAATTACGTCGACGAACAGGAAGCCGGGAAGAAGAAAGCAGAAGCCGAGGGGAAGGACGCACCCCCCGAGGAAGGAACGGCGCAGGAAGAAAAGCCTGAAGCAGGCGAATGAACTTCCTCTCACGCGCACTTCTCTTTCTCCTCCTGCCGGCATGCGCGTCGCTGGCGGCGGCCGATGATCCCGGCCAGGCCGAGCCGGTTCCCCGCGCCGCCTGGATG
>JABDJQ010000627.1 GCA_013002425.1 Gemmatimonadota bacterium | reverse complement strand
GCGCTGAACTGATTCAAGAGAGGGCGCGGGTTCGTGATTTCACGCGTGAGCCACGCGACCCGGCCCGGTTCATCGAGCGATTCGTAAGCGCCCTTCGTGTGCAGCGCATCGTGAATCTCGCCGACTGCCGCGCGGAGGAGCGACGCGTTCTGGCGAATGTCGAGCCGCGCCATGTGAAATCCGAACGTGCCGACTTTGCGCATGAGCGGCCGCAGCAGCTGGCGCGCAATCGAAGCGCCCCGATTGTCCGCGAGGCTGTCGTGCATCATGCGGAGGTCCGCCATGAAATCCTCGGGGGCCGCATAGCAGGGCGCGGTGCGCGCGCGCGTGTTCTCGAGCTTCTTGTGAATGAGGTAGAGCTTCGCCCGGTACACTTCGGAGGCCTCGCGCAGCGTGTGATCGGTCGACGCGATTCCGAGTTCCTGCTGCTCGCGCCTGATCGAGGCCACGAGCTTTCGATCCGCCTTGCGGATGAGCGTGGACGGCGACAGTTCGTGGTACATCGCGTTCAGCTCACGCAGATAAAGCTGAATGATTTCGCGCCGCTGAATCTCCCATGTCTTGCGCGTGACGTCCTCCGAGACGAACGGGTGCCCGTCGCGATCGGCCCCGATCCACGAACCGAAACGGACCAGTTCCGGCACCGTTTTCGCGTATCCGAGCTGCTGCTCGAACTGATCTTCGATATCCTCGTAGAATTCGGGCAGCACCCGATAGAAGACGTTCTTGAAGAAGAAGATGCCGCGCATGATCTCGTCTTCGACCGTCACCTTGTGAAAGCGGATCTCGTTCGACTGCCAGAGCAGCGTGATTTCGGTCTTGATGCGGCGCCGTTCGCGGTCGCCGTCGGCCGGTGTGATCGCCCGCAGCTCACGGTCGAGCAGCAGCGAACTGATCTTGAGGATCTTGCGCAGAATGGTCTGGCGCGTGGCTTCGGTCGGATGCGCCGTGAACACGGGTGTAATCTCGATGCTGGCGAGCACGCGTTCGAGCGCCGCGGGCGACATCTCGAGCCCCTTCATCTCCGCGAACGCTTCGCGATAGAAGTCGCCCTCTCCCCCGCCCTTCCCGGACCGCCGTTTCCGCTTCACGATGCCGTGCACTTCGTCGGCCGCGTTCACGAGAATGAAGTAGATCGAGAACGCCTTGATGACGTTGTACGCTTCCGGCGCCGACAGTTTCGAAACGATCGCCTTCATGCTCCGGCGAACCCCGGCGCCGCTTCCCGTGCGCCATTTCTTCGTCAGTCCACGCAGCTTCTCCACGGTATCGAGAAGGGCGGCGCCCTCCTGTTCGACCAGCACCTCGCCGAGCAGATCGCCCAGCTCGCGAATATTGCGGCGCAGTTTGTCGTCGATGCGCAGCTTCTTGCCGGACCGTTCGGATGACATGGGACTCCTCGATTCGTGTGATCTGCAGCGGCCGTAGCGGCCGGGAATGCGGTGGGTTGTTCCCGCGCCCGCCAGTCTAGCGCAGAGCGAGGATAGAATCGAGTGCGGACACGGCCCGAAGCGGCGTCAGGGAATCACTCCGCCGTAAGTGCGCGGCGGAGCCAGGCGCGCGCGAGCCTGAGGTCGCGATCGACCGTTGCGGGCGAGACTTCGAGGACGGCCGCCGTATCCTCGTGGCTCATGTCGCCGAAGTAGTGGAGCTCGGCGGCACGCGCCGCGCGCGGATCCTGCTCGGCCAGCTGATCGAGAGCACGGTCGAGATCGAGAATCTCGAGCGGAGGCGCTCCGGCGATCGCAATCCCGTCGTCCAGCGTGGTTCGCATCCAGCCGCCTCCCCGCTTCTCGGCGCCGTGCCGGCGCGCATGATCGACCAGTACGCGCCGCATCGTGTTCGCCGCGATCGCAAAGAAATGCGCGCGATCGTTCCAGTCGACTTTCGCCGTCACGAGACGGATGAACGCTTCGTGGACGAGCGCCGTCGGCTGCAGCGTGTGCCCCGCGCGCTCGCCGCGAAACGAGCGGGAGGCCAGGGCACGAAGCTCTTCGTAGACGAGGGGCAGCAGATCTTCCAGCGCCTCGGCGTTCCCGCCGCGCCAGGACTGCAGCAGAACAGTGACTGAAGGGTCTTTCGGCATGAGCCATTATTTTACCAGATCGACGTGACGGGCGCTCGGTTTCCGGTTTATGATCCCACTGCACGGACCGGGTT
>JABDJQ010000608.1 GCA_013002425.1 Gemmatimonadota bacterium | reverse complement strand
TTCCGACCCTGCGCGGGATCGCCGATCAGTTCCAGCAGGCGAAAGGCGAAGTCGTGGCCGTGCTCGGCGCGCGCGCGAACGGCAAGGCGATTCTCGTGGCGGGCGTAAGCCCGGCCGCGGTCAAGCGCGGCCTGAAAGCCGGCAAGATCATCGGCGAAGTGGCGGGCCTGGTCGGAGGGCGCGGCGGCGGCAAGCCCGCGTTCGCGCAGGCGGGCGGTCCGAACGCGGGGGCGCTCGGTGAAGCGCTGGCGCAGGTGGCCGGTATCGTCAAAAGCGCGCTCGAGGGCAGATAGATGAAGCCCTGGGACGCGATCCTCGCCGCTTCGGCCCGTGAAGGGGGCGCGGCTTTTCTTCCGCTGATCGATCAGGAGCGCGTGGAGCCGGCTGACTGCAGGGCCTTCGCCGAAACGCTGACCGAAGCGGGCGCCGACGGCATTCTGGTCGGCTCGAGCTTCTGCATCGCGGACCGTCTCGACGGCGTCGTCCGCGAACTGAAACGGGGCACCGACCTCCCCGTCATCCTGTTCCCGGGCAACGCTCATCATGTCTCGCGTCATGCCGACGCCATCCTGTTTCTCACGCTCCTGTCCGGCCGCAATCCGCAGTACCTCGCGGAAGAGCAGGTGCGCGCCGCGCCCCGTGTGCGCGAGGCCGAAATCGAACCGATCGCGACGGCCTATCTGCTGGTCGGAGGGGCCGGTTCGCGCACGGTGCATTTCGTTTCGGGGTCGCCGCCCATACCGGGCGACCGGCCCGAAATCGCGATGGCGCATGCGCTGGCCGCGGAGTACATGGGAATGCGCGCGGTCTATCTCGAAGCGGGAAGCGGCGCGGAAGCTCCCGTGCCTCCCGCGGTCATTCGCAAAGTGCGCGACTACGTTTCGATTCCCGTGATCGCCGGCGGCGGCATACGCACCCCGGAGCAGGCAGCCGCCGCGCGCGAGGCGGGCGCCCATGTCGTCGTGATCGGCCACACGTTCGAAGAGGATGCGTCGCCGGCGCGCCTGCGCGCGTTCGCGCGCGCTCTCCACGGACCTGTGATCCCCACTGCCGCGGGAGACTGACGTTGCGGATCCTGATTACAGGCGGTCGCGGCATGCTCGGGAGCGCGCTCTACCGGCTCGCGCCCGCGCACGTGTCGCCCGACCCGGTCGGCCACTACGAGCTCGACGTGGCGAGCGAAGCTTCCGTGCGCGCCGCGATTACGGAACGCGAGCCCGACGCGGTGATTCACTGCGCCGCGTGGACCGCGGTCGACGCATGCGAGAAAGACGTGGAGCGCGCCTTCCGCGTGAACGCCGACGGCCCGAAGTTTCTCGCGCGCGAAACGGCGAAGCGCGGGATTCGTCTCGTTCATATCAGCACCGACTTCGTTTTCGACGGCGTCAAGCGAACGCCCTATGTCGAGAGCGACGCCACCGATCCTCTCTCGGTATACGGGCGATCGAAGCAGGCGGGCGAAGAGAACGTCATCCGATCGCATCCGGGCGCCCTGATCGTGCGGACGTCGTGGACTTTCGGCCGCGAGGGGGACGGTGATTTCGTGCGCAGCATTCTGAGCGCGGTCCGGAACGGTACGAAGCTGCGGGTGGTGACCGATCAGGTGGGATCGCCGACCTACGTGGACGATCTTGCCGAAGCGATTTACGCGCTGCTTCCGACCGAGGAAACGGGCGTGTTTCACGTGGCGAACACGGGCGAGACCGACCGGTATCACTTTGCGCGCGCGGTGCTCGACGGATCGGGCTATCCGAACGTCCCGATCGACGCGATCAAAGCCGCCGAGCTGAAACTCCCGGCGCCGCGTCCGGCCTATTCCACGCTCGGGAGCGAACGCCTGCCGATCTCGTCGCTGGCGGCGCTTCGCGACTGGCGATCGGCTCTTCATGCACGACTCACGGCGGGGCCCGCCGGGGGGAGAGAGTACTGATGCGATTCGAAGACGCGATCCGCGAGCGCGAGGCCGTTCTGGCGAAGACGCGCGAGAAGCTTGCCGGCACGTTCGAGCATGTCGCCGACGTCGTCGTCGAGGCGATCCGGAGCGGCCGCAAGATCTACTTCTTCGGGAACGGCGGAAGCGCTGCGGACGCGCAGCATCTGGCGACCGAACTCATCGACCGGCTCATTCTGAATCGCGCGCCGCTCCCGGCGCTCGCGCTCACGACGAACACGTCGCTGCTTACGTCGATCTCGAACGACAAGGAGTTCGCGCATGTTTTCTCGCGCCAGGTCGAGGCATACGCGCGCCCCGGCGACGTCCTCGTCGGTATTTCGACGTCGGGAGGATCCGAGAACGTGCTCGAGGCGTTCCGCGCCGGACGCGCCATCGGCACGGTGAACGTCGGGTTCTGCGGCGCGAAAGGATGGAAGGCGGGAGCCGAGGTCGATCACCCGCTCGCCGTCCCGTCCGAAGACACGCAGCTCATTCAGGAAGTGCACATCGGCCTCGGCCATCTCCTCTGCTTCGCGATCGAGGATCGCCTTTTCGCCTGACATGACACCCCCGGGAAAACAGAGCGAGTTCGCAGGCGCCGACATCATCTGTCTCGCCTCGGGCAACTGGGACGCCGAACTCTGGACGAACTCGCAGCATCTCATGAGCCGGCTCGCGAAAGATCATCGCGTCCTGTTCGTGGAGTCGCTCGGGCTGCGCACGCCGGGCCCGAGCCGTCGCGACGTGCTCCGCGTGTTCGGGCGCGTCGTGAATTTCTTTCGCGGCGTACGCTCGCCCCGCCCGAACCTCTACGTGCATTCTCCGCTCGCGATTCCGCTCTACCGGTTCGCGTGGGCCAGGCGCTTCAACTTCTATCTGCTCCGGCGATCGCTGCGCCGCATCGCGAATCATTTGAACATGAAGGATCCGATTCTCTGGACGTTTCTGCCCACCGCGAGCAATCTCGTCGGTCATCTCGGAGAGCGGCTCTGCATTTATCATTGCGTCGACGAGTACCGCGCGAATCCGGGAGTGCCCGCCGACACGATCGACCAGCTCGAGCGCGATCTTCTTCGCCACGCGGATCTCGTCTTCACGACCTCGCAGGGGCTATTCGAGAGCAAGCGGCGCTTCAATCCGAACACGCACTACCTGCCCAACGTGGCCGATTACGATCATTTCCGGCTCGCGCTCGATCCCGGAACCGTCGTGCCGAAGGAGATCCAACGTCTGACCGGGCCCGTGATCGGTTTCGTCGGCGCGGTCAGTCATTACAAGATCGATCTCGACCTGATCGCCTACGTCGCGAAGGCGCGGCCCGACTGGAATCTCGTGATGATCGGGCCCGTTTCCTTCGGGGAAAATCAAGCCGCGTTCGATGCGATCGCCGCAATGCCGAACGTGCACATGCTCGGCGCGAGGCCGTACGATACTCTGCCCGGATATATCAAGGGCTTCGACGTCTGCATGATCCCGTTCGCGATCAACGAAACGACGAAGAACGTCTTCCCTATGAAGTTTCACGAGTATCTCGCGACGGGAAAGCCGGTCGTCGTGATCGAACTGCCTTCGCTCGCGGATTTCCGCGACTACTGCTTTTCGGCGCGCGGGCCGGACGCGTTCGTGGCCGCGATCGAAGACGCGCTCGTCATGCCGCAGGCGCGCCCGCAGGTGCCGGACGAAGTGGCCGCCGCCAATACCTGGGAGTCGCGCATCGAGTCGATCGGCGCGATCGTCGACGGGCCGCGTCGAAAGAGCTTCGCGCCGTCCGTCACACGCCGCCGCATCGGCATCGACGTGCGCAAGATTCACGACTACGGGATCGGTCGCTACATTCGAAATCTGATCGACGAATTCGCCCTCATCGATCCGGACAACGACTACGTCCTGTTCCAGGGAGAGCCAGGGCCTCTCGTCGACGCGCCGAATTTCGAAACGCGTCACGAACGCTCCGCGAAATACTCCGTGCGCGAGCACATCTCGCTGCCGCTCCAGATGAAGCGCGCGCGCCTCGATCTGTTTCACTCGCCTCACTACGTGCTTCCCGTCGTGCGTCCATGCCCGGCCGTCGTCACGATTCACGATCTGATCCACCTCAAGTACCCGCCGTCGCGTGCCGCCGGGGTTTACGCGCGCGTGATGCTGCGCGCCGCCACGCGTTCCGCGCAGGCGATCATCACCGTGTCGCACGCTTCGAAGGCAGACATCGTCGAGTTGCTCGGGGTTCCCGCCGAGCGGATTCACGTCGTGTACAACGCCGTCGAACCGCGGTTCGGCTCCTGCGACCCGGAGGCCGCGCGCGCGGAGGTGCGCGAACGATTCGGCATCACCCGGCCGTACGTTCTGTGTGTGTCGAACTTCCTTCGCCACAAGAACCTCGAACGCCTGCTCGCGGCCTTCCAGATCCTGCGGAAAGACCGGGCCGATCTCGATCTCGTGATCGTGGGCGGCGCCGCCGACCAGTGGCCGGCGCTCGGCGAATTCGTGCGAAAGGAGGGCCTCTCCGAACACGTGCACTTCCCGGGTTACGTCAGGGACGAGGATCTGCCGCGGCTCTACCCGGCCGCCGCCCTCTTCGTGTTTCCTTCCCTCTATGAGGGATTCGGGCTTCCGCCGCTCGAAGCCATGGCCTGCGGAACACAGGTGGTCGTGGCCGACACGCCTTCGCAGCGTGAGATCGTCGGAGAATCCGGAGTGTTCGTATACCCGCTCAGTGTCCCGGCCATCGCGGAAGGAATGCGCGATGCGCTCGCGCTCGACGACAGAGAGGGGCGGCGCCTGGCCGGGATCAAGCGCGCGAAGGACTTCTGCTGGAAGGAAACGGCCGAAAGAACCCTCGCCATCTATCGCGAAGTGATGAACCGATGAGGGCGCATGAGAACCGTTCCCGTTCGTCCCTCCCGTTCGAAGGCCGGCCCGTCGCGATCGTGCACGACTGGCTGACGGGGATGCGCGGGGGGGAGTGGGTGCTCGACGCTCTCTGCGAACTCATCCCTCATGCGGAGATCCACACGCTCGTTCATGTTCCCGGACGGCTCAATCCGCGCATCGAAGCGATGACGATTCACACGTCGAAGATCGACCGTCTCCCCGGCGCCCATCGCAGGCATCAGCCTTACCTGCCGCTCTTCCCGCGCGCCGTCGAATCCTTCGATCTGGCGCGTTTCGATTTCGTGATTTCGACGAGCCACTGCGTCGCGAAGGGTGCCTCGGCGGGGCCCGGCGCCAGGCACGTCTGCTACTGCCATACGCCGATGCGGTACGTGTGGACGTTTTACGATCAGTACTTCCGGAACGAACGCACGGGCATGCTGACCCGCACGCTGATGCCCCCGATCGCGTCGTATCTCCGGAAGTGGGACAAGCGGACCGCGCATCGCGTCGACCGGTATCTCGCGAACTCGCGGCACGTGGCCGACCGCATTCGTACGATCTACGGGCGCGAGTCCGAAGTCGTGCATCCGCCCGTCGATACCCGCCGTTTCCGCCCGGACGCGCCGCGCGAGGATTTTCTCCTCATGGTGACCGCGCTGGTGCCGTACAAACGCGCCGATCTCGCCGTGCGCGTATGCACCGAACGCGGCCTGCCGCTCGTCGTGGCCGGCCGCGGGCCCGAACAGGAGCATCTGCGGGCCATCGCCGGGCCGACGGTGCAGTTTCGCGGCTGGGTGAGCGATGACGAGATCGCCGACCTCTATTCCCGCGCCCGCGCGCTCGTTTTTCCCGGCGAGGAGGATTTCGGCATCGTGCCGCTCGAGGCGATGGCGAGCGGGTGCCCCGTGATCGCCTACGCCCGGGGCGGAGCCCTCGAAACCGTCGTCGACGGCCGCGACGCCCCGACCGGCCTGTTCTTCCGCGACCAGACCACCGAGTCGCTCGACCGCGCGCTCGACCGCCTCGAAACCGCCGAGTTCGACCCGGCCGCCCTCCGGGCCCACGCCGAGCGCTTCGACCGCGCGGTCTTCCTCGCCCGCATGACCGGGATCCTGGAGGAAGAGGAGGAGCGCGCCTAGACCCCGTTCCCCCATTCCTTTCCTTTCCCCCCTTATCCCTTCCTTTCCCCTCCTTTCCCCTCCCCATTCCCCCCGCCGGAGCAGGCCCCTTCCGGGAGCCGGGGGATCACTCGTGCGGGTGGCGCGCCCGGCGGGGACCCCTGCCGAGCCCGCCGCGGCAGGGGTGCCGCGGCGCGACAGGACCCGCACCGCATTCTCCCCCCCGGCCCCCGGAACGAGGCACGCGACTCTCCTTGCGGAGCCCGGCCCGCTTCCGTACACTTGCCGTTTGGAATAGAGGCCTTTGGGGAGTCGATCTG
The DNA here is from genome assembly GCA_013002425.1 of Gemmatimonadota bacterium. Classification (GTDB taxonomy): domain Bacteria; phylum Orphanbacterota; class Orphanbacteria; order Orphanbacterales; family Orphanbacteraceae; genus JABDJQ01. Next base: position 10,584 of record JABDJQ010000608.1, on the reverse strand, counting down.
AGGATGCACAAGAAGGGACCATTGACGCTCGCGTTTCTCGCCCTGGTGGGCGACTACGTCGCCGTATCGGCGGGACTCTTCCTGGCGTTCTGGGTCCGGTTCGCCTCGGGCTGGTTCGCGGCGCCGCTCGGCGTGCCGTCGTTCGAACTGTACCGGCCGGCGCTGCTGCTGGCGGCGCTCGGCTGGACGGCGATCTACGTGTCGTACGGCCTTTACGATCCGGCTCGCGGTCTCCGTCGCCAGGACGAGATCCTGCTCGTGCTCAAGGGCACTCTCTTCGCGGCGCTCTTTCTGATGGCGGCCGGTTTTCTCTACCGCGAAGTTTCGTTCTCGCGTCTCTATTTCGCGCTCGCGATGTCGCTCGGCTTCGGCTCGGTCCTCGCGATGCGCATGCTTCAGCGCCGGCTGCGCAAGATCTTTCGCCGGCGCGGCCTCGGGGTGCAGCGCATCCTGCTGGTCGGTAACGGCGCGCTCGGCCGCGCGGTGCGGGAACGCATCGACCGCAATCCCGACTTCGGCTACGAACTCGCGGGCGTCGTAACGGAAGACGGCGGCGCAACGGACGAGGGGCATCCCGCGTTCGGCTCGTGGGCGGAGCTTCCGCAACTCGTCCGGAAGAACGAAATCGACCGCATCTTCATCGCGCTTCCGGACGCGCCGGAAGAGGCCGTGGCGCGGATCGTGCGAAGCTGCCAGCATCTTCCGGTACAGTTCGAGGTGGTGCCCGATCTCTTCGGCCGCATGAACGAACGGATGCGCCTCAGCGAAATGGACGGCATCCCGCTCCTGGGCGTCAAGGGCTTCCCGCTCGAGTCGTGGAACCGCTTCATGAAGCGCACCTTCGACATTATCGTTGCCGCGGCGCTTCTCGCCGTTTTCGCACCCGCCGCCCTTCTGATCGCGCTGCTGATCCGGCTCGATTCGCGCGGCCCGATTCTCTATACGCAGATCCGCCTGGGCCGCGACGGCCGTATTTTCAGGATTCACAAGTTCCGGTCGATGCAGCAGGGCGCCGAGGCGGCGACGGGCCCGATCTGGTCTCCGCCGGGGGACTCACGAACCACGCGCATCGGGTCGATCCTAAGACGAACGAGCCTCGACGAGCTGCCGCAGCTCTGGAACGTGCTGAAAGGGGATATGTCCCTCGTAGGCCCGCGTCCGGAGCGGCCGCACTTCGTCCGGCAGTTCGGCGAGCGGATCCCGCGCTATTTCGATCGCCATCGCGTGAAATCCGGCATGACCGGCTGGGCGCAGGTGAACGGACTCCGCGGGAATACGTCGGTCGAGGAGAGAACGCGCTACGATGTGTTCTACGTCGAGAACTGGTCGCTCTTCTTCGACGTCAAAATCCTGCTGCTGACGCTCCGGCACGTCGTGAAGCACGCAGCAGAGTCGAAATAGAGCGATCACGCGCCTTGCGCCCCCCGGTGCGCCGGGGCTACGATGGGCCGGACATTCGTCCCGAGGAAAGGGTGAGATTTGAAGAACGTATTGATGATTCTCTTCTGCGTTTCGCTCGGCGCCATCGGCCAGCTCACGCTGAAACACGGCATGAACTCGGTCGGCGCCATCACGAAGAACGGCGCGATCATGAAGGTGCTCGGCGCGTTTGCGAACCCTTACGTGCTCGCCGGCTTCGCGCTCTACGGTTTCTCCGCGCTCGTCTGGATGATCGTGCTCTCGCGGGTCGAAGTCAGCTGGGCGTACCCGATGGTGAGCATCAGCTACGTCGTGGTGATGATCGCTTCCTACTTCCTCTTTCAGGAAGACGTGGATCTCGCGCGGATCATGGGAACGCTCATCATCTGCGTCGGTGTCTTCCTGGTCGCACGCTCGTAATTCGGTGATCACCCCTGTCGTCATCGGTCTTGCCGGCGGGAGCGGCTCGGGCAAGACGACTCTCGCGCTCCGCATCGCCCACGAACTGCGCGGCGAAAGCGTGGCGGTGCTCTCCCACGACGCCTACTACCTCGACCGCTCCGACCTCTCGATGGAAGAGCGCGTCAAGATCAACTACGACCATCCCTCGGCCTTCGACAACGAACTCGTTCTGACCCATCTCGAAACGCTCCTGGCGGGGGAGGCGATCGAGCGCCCCGTGTATTCGTTCGTCGAGCACACGCGTGAGAAAGCCACGCTTCGTCTCGAGCCCGCTCACGTGCTGCTGTTCGAAGGGATCCTCGTGCTCGAAAGCGAGAAGCTGCGTTCGAAGATGGACGCCCGGATCTTCGTCGACTGCGATGAAGACGAGCGCCTGATCCGGCGGCTCCGTCGCGACATCCGCGACCGCGGCCGCGAGGTCGACGCGGCCGTGAAACAGTATCTGAAGACGGTGAAGCCGATGCATCAGCAGTTCGTCGAGCCCTCGAAGCGGTACGCGGATCTGATCGTTCCGCGCGGCGGGCACAATCAGGTCGCGATCGAACTCATGCTCGACCACGTGCGGGCGATTCTCGGGAGGGGCAAAGCATGATCGGCGCATTCATTCAGTCATGCCGGCCGCGCGAATGGACGAAGAACGTCCTCGTGTTCGCGGCGCTCGTCTTCTCGAACCACCTCTTCGATCAGAGCTACTTTCTGCGCTCGCTCGCGGCGTTCTTTCTGTTCTCGTTTACTGCGTCGTCGATCTACCTGTTGAACGACCTCGCGGATCGCGAAAAAGACCGTGCGCACCCGAAGAAGAAGAACCGCCCGATCGCGTCGGGGCGCCTGCCCGTCGGCGCCGCGCGCGCGGGGATCGCTCTGCTCGCGATCCCGTCGTTCCTCGCCGGCTACTATCTGAGCCGCGAGTTCGGCATCGCGCTCGCGATCTATTTCGCGATCAACGTGGCGTATTCGTACAAGCTGAAGAACAGCGTGATCATCGACGTGCTGATCATCTCGCTCGGCTTCCTGATTCGCGCGATCGCGGGTGTCGAAGCGCTGCGGGCGATCGATCCCTCCGTCGTCCTTTCGCCGTGGCTTCTCGTCTGCACGTTCTTCGCGTCGCTCTTCCTCGCCGTCGGGAAACGGCGCGCCGAACTCATGCTGCTCGAAGGGGGGGCGGCGTCGCATCGCGCTTCCCTCATGAAATACTCGCTCCCGCTTACGGACCTCATCATGTCGGTGACCGTCGGCGCCACTGTGCTGTCGTACGCGCTTTACACGATCTGGCCTGACACCGTGACGAAGTTCGGGACCGACCGCCTGATCTACACCGTCCCGTTCGTGGCGTACGGCCTCTTCCGGTACTGCTATCTGGTCTTTCAGATGGGGAAGGGCGGGAATCCGGCCGAAGCGCTGCTTGCGGACCGCCCGATGGGCGTCAATATCCTGCTCTGGCTCGGCGCGGTGCTTGCCATTCTCTATGTTCACGGCTAGCCTGACGGCATGCTGCGCTATCGCTCCCACGCCAAGATCAATCTCTTCCTCGAAGTAGGCGCGCTCCGCGACGACGGCTTTCACGAAATCCGGACGACCATGCAGACGGTTTCGCTTGCGGACGAGTTGACGTTCGAGCGTGCGGGCGCGGGCGTGATCACGGTGACTTGTGACGCGCCCGACATTCCGGGGGGCGAAGAGAACCTCGTGCATCGGGCGGCGGTGCTGCTGCGCGCGCACGCAGGCGACGCTTCTCTCGGCGCGCGCATTCACATCGCGAAGCGTGTGCCCGCGGGCGCGGGGCTCGGCGGCGGTTCGTCGAACGCGGCGTGCGCACTCATTGCGCTTTCCAAACTCTGGCATCTCGATACTGATGAACGAACGCTCATTCATCTCGCCGCGAAACTCGGTTCGGATGTTCCGTTCTTTTTATATGGAGGGGCCGCGCACTGCACCGGAAGGGGCGAAAGGGTTTTCCCTTGTCGGTCATTACCGACGTCGCAGGAGTTTCTGCTCGTCACTCCGAATGTTCATGTCAGTAGTGCATTTGCTTATAACGAGTTAGATCGATTCCGGTTGACAAGCGGATTCACCGCTCCTAAGATGGGCCCACCCGAGGAGGACATGCCCGGGCCGGGCGCTCTTGTGAAGCGTCTTTACAACAGTTTCGACGAAGTCGTGCTGCCCGCTTTCCCCATCATCCGCGATGTAAAGTCGCGCATGGCAGGACACTGTTCGTCGCACGTTATCTTGAGTGGAAGTGGATCCTCTCTGTTCGGTGTGTTGGCTCCGCCGGGTGTTGAGAGGGACTTCGTCAGCGAGTTTGCGGATTGCCGCCTCGCGAAAGTGGTCCATCCGACGGATCACGGAATCGTTTCGATTCCGCCCGTCGCAGGAGACGAACCCAGGGGGTAAGCCGATGGAGATCACCGAAGTCAGGGTCACGATCAGGCCCGACGACAAGCTCAAGGCGTTTGCCAGCATCACATTCGATCACTGCTTCGTCGTGCGGGGCCTCAAGGTGATCGAAGGGAATAAAGGTCTCTTCGTCGCGATGCCCAGCCGGCGTCGGCCCGACGGCACCTTCCAGGATATCGCGCACCCGATCAACGCGCCGATGCGCGAAGAGATCGAAGGGCGCGTCATCTCCCAATACCTCGAAGAAGCCGGCAGCGACGAGGGAATCTCACAGTCCGCCGTCTGATCGTGGCACGCACGCAGCCCGCAATCACATCTTGGGGCGTGGCCAAGCGGTAAGGCACCGGGTTTTGGTCCCGGCATGCGCAGGTTCGAATCCTGCCGCCCCAGTATTTTGCGGGCCTCGATTCACCGCTGTTCTTTTCCTTGACCCCCTCACAAGCCATTCCTATACTTGTCTTTCTGTGGTTTTCCGGGCCCATGCGGCCCTCGGAGCGAGGACATGGCCGGAAGTTGCAAAGTATTCCCGGGAGGCGCCCACCCGAAGCTCGCGAAAGAGATCGCGCGCTCGATGGGTATCTCGTTGGGAGCAGTGGATATACGGCGTTTCGCCGACGGCGAGGTATTCGTCAAGATCGGGGAGAACGCCCGCGGGGTCGACGCCTTCGTCGTCCAGCCGACGTTCGCTCCGGCTGAGAACCTGCTGACGCTTCTTATAATGATAGACGCGCTGAAGCGCGCTTCGGCCCGGCGGGTCACGGCCGTGATCCCGTATTTCGGCTATGCGCGCCAGGATCGCAAGGACCGCCCCCGTGTGGCGATCTCTGCGAAGCTGTGCGCGAATCTGATCGCGGTGGCGGGCGCGGACCGCGTGCTGACGATGGACCTGCACTCGAGCCAGATCCAGGGGTTCTTCGATATCCCGCTCGACCACCTGTACGCGGCGCCGGTGCTGATCGAGCATTGCGTAAACCGCGGGATTCAGGATCTTGTGGTGGTTGCGCCGGACATCGGCAGCGTGAAAATGGCGCGCGCGTACGCGAAGCGCCTGGATGCGGGGCTTGCGATCATCGACAAGCGCCGCCCGGAACCGAACGTGGCCGAGGTCTATCACGTGATCGGCGAGGTCGAAGGCAAGAACGTCTTCATCGTCGACGATCTGATCGACACGGCGGGCACGATCGTGGCCGCGGCGAAGCGGCTCAAGGCGGACGGCGCGCGCGACATCTACGTGGCGTGCACGCACCCGGTGCTCTCGGGCCCGGCGATCGACCGCCTGAACGAGTCGGATATCAAGGAAGTGATCGTGACGGATACGATTCCGCTCACGGCCAAATGTGACAAAATACGAGTACTGTCCGTGGCGGGTCTGCTCGGCGAAGCAATCCAGCGCATTCATCGTGAAGAATCGGTGAGTTCGCTTTTCGTCGACTAGGACAGCCAGTAGTTACGGGGCCGACGCCCCGGGAGTGAATACGATGCAAATAGTGGAACTGCAGGCGGCGCCTCGAACGCGCGCCAGAAAAAGTGAAGTCAAAGCCTCGCGCCGCGACGGCACGGTGCCCGCCGTCATGTACGGTTCGGGCAAACCGGCCACGCTTCTCGCGATCGACGAAAAGATGCTGCGCACGATGATCCAGGAATCGCAGGGCACGACGCTTCTGCTCGACGTTCTTGTCGACGGCCAGAGCCAGGGCAAGGCCGTGATTCGTGACGTGCAGCGCCATCCCGTTTCGCGCTCGCTCCTTCACTGCGACCTTCTCGAGGTGAACCTCGATCGTGAGTACACGGTTACGATTCCGATTCACTTCGAAGGGGATCCGATCGGCGTGCGCACGTTCGGCGGCATCCTGCAGGAAACGATTCGCGAAATCGAAATCAAGTGCCGCCCGATGGACATCCCGGAATCGTACACGGTCGACGTGACGAACCTGAGCCTCGGCGAATCGCTTCACGTTTCGGATATCGAAAAGGCCGGCGACGAGGAATTCCTCACCCCGAGCGACGTGCAGATCGTTGCCGTGGTTCAGCCGATGGCCGAAGAAGAGCCGGAAGAAGTGGAAGAGGGCGAAGAGGCGGAAGTCGGCGAAGTCGGCAAGGAAGACGGCGAAGAAGAAGCTTCGGACGAAGAAAAGCCGGACGACAAGTAGAGGTTTCGGAGCATGCTGGCCGTCATCGGCCTTGGGAACGTCGGCAGCGAATACGACGGCACGAGGCACAATATCGGATTTCGTGTCGTCGATGAACTCGCGGGGGCCGACGCCGTTTTCGAGCGCCGCGTGGACTATCTGTGTCACGGCGTTCGGATCACGGGGCGCAAAGTGCTTCTGGTCAAGCCGACGACGTATATGAATTTGAGCGGCGACGCCGTCAGGCGCGTGGCCCGCGAGCACAAGCTGGCTCCTGATCAGATGCTCGTGCTTTCAGACGATATTCACCTTCCGCTCGGGCGCCTCCGGATCCGGAAATCCGGGAGCGACGGCGGGCAGAAGGGCCTTGCCTCGATTATCGAGACTACAGGCACAAATCAATTTCCGAGGCTCCGCCTGGGTGTGGGCGCGCCTCCCGATCATTCAGATTGGGCCGACTATGTTCTGCGGCCCTTCGACGACGACGAACGGGAACTTGCCCGTGACATGGTGGCCAGGGCGCGCGACTGCGTGCGGCAATGGGTCCACGGCGGCATCGGCCGCGCCATGGAACGGCACAACCGTTCGCCCAATGAAGAACCCAAGAAAGGCTAGATTATGTCACAGACGTTGATGCTCGTGCCGGCCGCCGGGGTGCTGGCGCTCCTCTTTGCGTGGTGGCGATCCATGTGGGTCAACCGCCAGGACGCGGGAACGAAAGAGATGCAGTCGATCGCGGACCATACACGGGTCGGCGCGATGGCGTTTCTCGTTCGTGAGTACAAAGTTCTGATCCCCTTCGTAATCGTCGCTGCCGTCATGCTCGGCTTTTTCTCGACCGGCGAAGACACGCATCCGCTCGTCGCGATGTCGTTTCTCGTCGGCGCGCTGACGTCCGGACTCGCCGGCTTCTTCGGCATGCGTGTCGCGACGGCGGCCAACGTCCGCACCGCGCAGGCGGCCCGCCAGGGACTGACGCGCGGACTCGACGTCGCTTTCGGCGGCGGAAGCGTCATGGGCATGTGCGTCGCCGGACTCGGCGTGCTCGGACTCTCCCTGCTGTTCCTCTTCTTCTCGAATACATATGGAGCAGGGACGACCGCGAACTGGGGCCTCGACCGCGTTCTCTCCGTTCTCTCCGGCTTCAGCCTCGGCGCCAGTTCGATCGCGCTCTTCGCGCGCGTCGGCGGCGGGATCTTCACGAAAGCAGCCGATGTCGGCGCCGACCTCGTCGGTAAAGTCGAAGCGGGCATTCCGGAAGACGATCCGAGAAACCCGGCCGTAATCGCGGACAACGTGGGTGACAACGTCGGCGACGTCGCGGGCATGGGCGCCGACCTCTTCGAATCGTACGTCGGTTCGATCATCGGCGGCATGGTTCTCGGCGCCGGATTCATGGCCGCGAACGGCTACGACAACATGAACCCGGTCATGCTTCCGCTCATCATCGCCGCGGTCGGGATCGTGGTTTCGATCCTCGGCACGTTCTTCGTGAAGACGAAAGAAGGCGGCAACCCGCAGACGGCGCTCAACATCGGAACGTTCGGCGCGGGAATCGCGATGCTGATCGTGTCGTACTTCCTGATCAATCACTTCCTGAAGCCCGAAGACGCGATGGGCGTGTTTATCGCCACGGTCGGCGGACTCGCGGCCGGGATTCTGATCGGGCTCATCACGGAATACTTCACGTCGGAATCGAAGGGCCCCGCGCAGAGCATCGCGCGCGACTCGCAGACGGGTTCGGCCACGAACATCATCGGCGGGATCGCGGTGGGGATGCAGTCGACGGCGCTTCCGGTCGTCACGATCGGCGCTTCGATTCTCATCGCGTTCCACTTTGCGGGCCTTTACGGCATCGCGATGGCGGCTCTCGGCATGCTCTCGACGATCGGCATCCAGCTCGCGGTCGACGCCTACGGCCCGATCGCGGACAACGCCGGCGGGATCGCCGAAATGGCGCAGCTCGGCCCGGAAGTCCGCGAGCGTACGGACAAGCTCGACGCGGTCGGCAACACGACGGCGGCCATCGGGAAAGGCTTCGCGATCGGCTCGGCGGCTCTTACGGCGCTGGCGCTTTTCTCGGCCTTTACCGCGAAAGTCGGACTCCAGGAGACCGGCCTCAATATCCTCGATCCCAAGGTGATGGTGGGACTTCTGATCGGCGGCATGCTGCCGTACGTCTTCTCGGCGATGTCGATCCGGGCGGTCGGAAAGGCCGCGTTCCAGATGATCGAAGAGGTCCGGCGCCAGTTCCGGGAGATCCCGGGCATCATGGAAGGGACGGGCACGCCCGACTACGCCCGCTGCGTCGATATTTCGACCGCGGCCGCGATCAAGGAAATGATCGCTCCCGGGCTTCTCGCCATAATCACCCCTGTTGTTGTAGGATTGATCGACGTGGGCGCCCTCGGCGGTCTGCTGGCCGGGGTCACGGTCTCGGGCGTCGTGCTCGCCATCTTCATGGCGAACTCGGGCGGCGCGTGGGACAATGCGAAGAAATACATTGAAACGGGTGCGTTCGGAGGCAAGGGATCGGATGCGCATAAAGCCGCGGTCGTCGGTGACACCGTCGGCGATCCCTTCAAAGACACGGCTGGTCCCTCACTCAACATTCTGATCAAGCTGATGTCTGTCGTTTCCCTCGTTCTCGCACCGATCTTTATTTAAGAAGGAGATTCGGATTTGGGCCTTTACGAAACCATGCTGATCCTCAGCAACAAGCTCGAACCGGGCGTGATTGACGAGGAACTCGCAAAGATCAATACGTTCATCGAATCGAACGGCGGCTCGACGCACAACATCGAGAAAGTCGGACGTCGTCCGCTCGCCTACGAAATCGATGGGCATCGCGATGGCTTCTATGCGGTGGTCTATTACAATCACGACCCCGCGCAGATCGCGCCATTCCAGCGCTCGCTCCGTCTCAACGAATCCGTGATTCGCCATAACGTGATTCGTGTCGAGAAGTTCCCGGAGGGTCCCTGCGGACTCTTCTCGGACACGCGGCAGGCGCCGGAAGAACCGTCACGCGGCCGCTACGGTCGTGATCGTGATGGTGGCTACCAGGGACGCCGGCCGGGACCATCCTCTCCTCCGCCCGCGGCTGCCCCGAAACCGGAAGCCCCCGCGACGCCCGCACCCGCTCCGGCCGCCGCTCCGCAAGAGGCGGACAGCGCGCCGGCGGCGGACACGGCTCCGGCCGACGACTCTCCGGAGACGAAGGCCGAGTAGCATCACGCCAAGGAGGATGTAATGGCGGAAGTGCGGTTACCTACGCTGAACAAGGTCATGTTGACGGGGCGCCTTACGCGCGACCCGGAAACGCGGTACACCCCGTCGGGGGCGGCCGTCTGCAACATGGGGATCGCCGTGAACCGGCGGTACCGTGGATCGTCGGGTGAGTGGCAGGAAGAAGTCTGCTACGTCAATATCGTCGCGTGGTCGAAACTCGCGGAACGGCTCGGCGAGACTTTGAAGAAGGGAAGCGCCGTCATGGTCGAAGGGCGGCTGCAGAGTCGTTCGTGGGAGACCAAGGACGGACAGAAGCGCAATACGATCGAAGTGAACGCGCTCAGCGTGCAGAGCCTCGACAAGCGCTCGGGTGGATATGAAAGTGGCGGCGGCCACGACAGCGGCGGATCGTCAGGATCCGTGCCCGAACCGCCGCCGGCCGATGGATTCGGCGATGCCGAGGATGAAGTTCCGTTTTAGGCTTCATCGCCAGTCAGTATAGAACAGGGTTGCTCCGTGCCCGGTCATGGGGCTGCAGCGCAAGCTGTGTCCGTAACTCATAAGGAGAATCGTCGTGGCTAGAAGGTTCGACGACAGAAAAGACCGCCGGCGTCCGCGCCGTGTCCCGCTCGAAAAAGGCAAAGAGATCGATTACAAGGATGAGCGTCTCGTGCGCCGTTTCATTACGGACCGCGGGAAGATCGTCCCTCGTCGCATCTGCCGTCTTTCGGCCAAGGACATGCGTGCGGTGACGCGTGCCATCAAGCGTGCGCGCGAGATGGCCATCATTCCTTACGTCGGCGAGTAGCGCCCGCGTGGGAGGAGAGACCTCCGCCGAACGGTCCGGCCCGAACGTGATCCTTTTCGCGATCGCGGCCGCGGGACTTCTGGTCGCAACCGGAAGCCCTTCGATCTTCGAACTGGCCGGTCGGCTTCTGGCGCCGGT
>JABDJQ010000605.1 GCA_013002425.1 Gemmatimonadota bacterium | reverse complement strand
CTCCCCTGCCGTGAGGTTCCGGTAGTTCCCGAGCGAATTCGCCCATACGTTGTTGTTCCGCATCGTCGGCGTGCGAATGCCGGCGAACGTCGGATTGAGTGCAATGCCGTACCCGCCGCTCGAAGTCACGGCGTTGTTCCAGATCGTCATCTCGCCGATCGGTTCACTGAGCGAAATTCCGCCGCCGGCGTTCCGCAGGAACACGTTGTTCCCGACGCGGCCGCCCGTCACCTCTTCCATGCGAAGCGTTCCCTTTTCGGTCGCTGTGTTCGAGGCGAAGATGTTCTCCTCGACGACAGGATCCGTCGTGCGGAAGAGGTAGATGGCTCCGCCGATTCCGGCGCGGTTTCGCGCGAAGTAGTTCTGTCTGATATGAGGCGCGACGCCTTCGCGAATCGAAATTGCGCCGCCCCAGTTGTTCGTTACGTTCGATTCGAATACGTTTCTCCGAATCGTGGGACCGGCGCCGCCGAGTATGCGAATCGCACCGCCGTTGATGTTCGACGCGTTTCCGTTCTGGAAGATGAAGCCCTCGATCACGGAGTTCGAATCAATCCTGACGAGCGCGTTCGTGTCCGCTTCCGCGCGTTCCTCGATCGTCAGAATCGGGCCGGGGACCGCGGGGCGAATGAACGTGAAGAATCCGACGCGGTCGGGATTCGGCGCGGTCGAATCGGGATTCGACGGGTCCGGCACGTTCGTGAAATCCAGGTCCCACCCGCCGCGGATCGTTACGGGAACGTCCAGGGTAAGATTGGACGCATACGGGATGACGATCCCCTGGGTGACCGGCGACCGCGCCACTTCGACCGTGTCGCCCGGATTCAACTGTCCCTGCAGCGTCACGATATTGTTCGCCGCGTTCTCCTTGCAGACGTAAGGGAACACCGGGTTGTCGTTCGGCTGAAGCGGGCGAACGAGGAAGCGATGCCCCCCTTCGGTGCAGCCCGCTCCGAGCGCGCCCCACCATGTTTCGGCGCAGCTGTCGCGAACCGAACTCGTGCCGAGACGGATCTGCTCGATGTCGAAGGCGACGCGATAGTCCTCGCCCGCGGCGTCGCAGAAGCGCGGATCGCTGATGACGTGCACCGGATCCGGAACGGTTGACGCCGTCAGCGCGTCGCCGCCGGGATTCGCGAAGAAGAGATTATTGTCGATGTTCGAAGCAATCTCGCTGATGGTCCGGATGCCGGCGCCCGCCACGGAGAATGCCACTACGTTTTCCTTGAAGAGCACGCTCGCGCCGTTCGCCTGCACGACCCCCGCGCTGTCGCTTCCGGCCGTGTTCGCCACGATCGTGTTCTTTCGATAGATCGCGTTGTTGGGTGCGATCGTGGAATCGATGAAGATCGCCGCCCCGACATCGGCGCTGTTGCCGTAGATGACGTTCGTGGTGACGCTCGGAATGGCGTCGTCGTCCGCGAAGATGCCGCCGCCTCTCGCCGCCGTGTTATTGCGAATCACGTTCGTGCGCACGAAGGGCGCTCCGAGAGCGCCGATCGAAACCCCGCCGCCGTCCCCTGCGTCTCCCCCTTCGATGATGAAGCCGGAAAGCACGGTTGCTTCGAGACCTCGAATCGGCGTGCGAGCGCGGGCGCCCGGCGCGATGGAGACCACCGTGGCCGCGGAATCAGCCCGGATCGTCGTCGGCCGTTCCGAAGGGGAACGGTTGTCGGCCACGAAACCGCTGCCGAAGCCGCCGAGCAGCTTCACGTTCGTCGGAAGCGTGATGTTCTCCATATACGTGCCTTCTTCGACACGGATTTCATCTACGGAGTCAGGCGATGCGAGTCCTGCGAACAGGCCGACGTTCAAGGCATCCTGGATGTTGTGCGCCGCCGTTGCGGGTGTGTTGTACGGGTACGTGTTGCTCCCCCTGGCCGACACGTAGTGCAGCCGCGTATTACAGCCGACTCCGCGCGCGCCCATGAAGCCCGCGCCGGAGCGATCGACTCGCAGCAACGGCGAGTGGTCGAAGACGCTGAACGTTCCGCCGGGAGGATTGCAGTAGAGCGGGTTCTCGGAGATGTTCCCCTCGCCCGTTTCGAAATCGAGAACGAGGTCCGTATCGACACGGTGCCCGAAGACGTTGTTGTGGTCGAAGATCGTTCCGGCGCCGCCGACCGCGCGCACTCCTTTGACGTTGCGCGTGATGGTGGTGTTGAAGATCTCGGGCGCGCAGTTCTCGATATCGATCGCCCATCCCGAACCCTTGTTGTGCGAGATCGTGACGTTTCGGAGCGATCCGCCGCCGCCCGCCAGCTTGATCACGCTGCTCTTTTCGGAAAACGGGTTGTTGTTCCAGAACTGCACGAACTGGAAGATCGGGGCCGACTGGTCGAGCGAAAGGACCGCCGCCCCGGTGGAATCCGAACGCGATTCGATGAAGCGGCAGTTGTTGAACTTGGGGGAAGCCGTGCCGGTGAGCAGAATGCCCGCCCCGGAATCGGCCCGCCCCGACGCGAAGTCGAATCCGTCGAGGAACGTCGTCGAATCGACGCCGGTCGTCGCCGACAGCAGTCGCTGGTCACCGAGACCGCCGATTCGTGTGCGGCCGAGACTGAGCCGCGTGGAGTTCAGGAACGTCGTGTTCTGATAGCCGCCGAGATAAGTGACGCCCGGAAGCAGTTCGAACGAGTCCGTGACGTTGTCGATCGACACTTTCACGGTATCGCCCGGCGAGAGATAAGGCGCCAGCGTCGATACGCGACGTGCCGCGTTACGCCTGCCGCGGAACGGGAAGCCGGACTCTGAAGCGAGTCCGTATACCCGGAAAACCGTGTTCTCGCAGATGCAGTCGGGCGAGATGGGAAGCGCGCCCGCGACGGTGTCACCGGTGGCGCTGTACGTGCGGCTCGCGGCCGGCGAACACGTGCTGAGCAGGTAGTTTCCGATCGTGACATCGCAGAACGCGGGGTCGGCTTCGACGTTCGTGTTGCCGATCCCGCCGGTGATGCTCACGAAGTTCGTTTCCACGCCGGCCGAATCGAGATTCGCGAAGCCTACATTATTCGTAACGACTTTCGACCGTGAGTCGATCACGAAGCCGCCGGACCCGCCTTCGTTTCCATAGAAAACGTTCAGGTCGGCCGTGAAGCGATCGGCGCCCGCGCTGACCTGCTCGGCATAGAGGCCGGCGCCCGTAGGCACGTCGTCCGTGCCGGCGTTCGAAATCACGTTCTCGACGACCGTATTGTGCGTGATCGTCGGAAGGACCACGCTGGACCCCTCGCCCACGGTGTGAATGCCCGCGCTCCGATACTCGGGGTTCAGCGACCTGTCGAGGAAGTTTTCCTGGATCAGATTCTGATCGAGGAACGGCCGCGCGTTGTCGGTGGCCGCTACGCCCGGCCCCGAAACACCAGGCTCGTGCGTGATGACGAATCCGGAAATACGCGGGCTCGGCGAGCCGCCCAGTCCGCCGGGGTTGCTGATCAGAATGGTGGGCGCGCCTTCGACGTCGCCCGACAGAATCGTCGTAGCGGGATTGGGATCGCGCGTATCGAACGCGTCGTCCCAGCCGCCTTCGAGTACGACCGTGGAGCGGATATCGAGCGCCGTGACGAACCGCCCCTCGCCGAAACGAATCGTATCGCCGGTGGTCGCGATCGCGAAGATCGTATCGATATTGTTCGTGGCGGTCCCGGGCGTGTTGTAGGGGAACGCGCCCTCACTGTTCAACGCGATGTAGTGAACGCCCGAGTTGCAACCGTCGGCGAGCGCGCCGATCGGAGAGAGCCCGTCGATCGCGAGCGCGAGATCGCCTTCCGAAAAGAGCGTATAGAGATTGGCGTCCGGGTTGCAGAAGAGCGGATCCGAGTTCCGCGTTCCCGCCTGGACCGGGGAGCACCCCGCAGAGAAATCGGTGTCGTTACCGATCAGGTTGCACGAGTCGAGAACGACGGTGGCGCCGGCGGCGCAACCGATGGCCGGCTGCGCGGCGCTGCCCGGCGGATCCGTGCGGTTGTCGACGATCATGCAGTAGCGGAAGCGCACATCCGTGCCCGTGAGGTCGATCTGCGGGGTCGTGGTGGAGGCGTGCCCCACGATCGTGACGTTCTTGAGGACGGCGTCCGAGTTCGCGAATGAAATCGCGCCGCCTTCTCCACCCTGCGAACCGGCGAAGACGAGGAACTGTGCTTCGAACGATCCCACTCCGGCTTCAACAGTAAGCGCGGGCCGATCGGGATCTTCGTTCAGAATGACGACCCCGCCCTCGCGCAGGAACGGAGTGGGCTCGGTGCCTCCCAGAGCGGCTTCGAAACCGCCCTGAATCGTGATGGAGCTTCGAACCGTGAGGTTTTCGGTGTAAACGCCCTGGCCGACGCGAATCGTATCGCCGTCGAGCGCCTGCTCGACCGCCTGCTCCAGCGTCTTCGCGGCGCCGGACGGCGTGTTGTACGGGAAACGGTCGCCGCCCGCCACGGACACGTACTTGATCCGGGCGCGGCATCCGATGCCACGCGCGCCGAGGACGCCGCCGTCTGTGGCCGCGTTCGCAAGCTGGGATTCCGCGAAAATCGTATAGTTCCCCTGCGCCGGATCGCAGAACACCGGATCGATGCCGAACAGGTTGGACCCTGTCGGGACGCAGCCCGAAAGGTCATTGCCGTTGTTCAGGAAGAAGGCGTTGTTCGAGACGACGGCAGCGCCGCTGTCCGAGCACGCCACACCGAAACCGAGCGTGGTCGTATAGAAGATGTTGTCGCGAATCGTGGGGGCGCCGCCGGCGACATGCAGCACGCCGCTGCCCGATTGCGATCGGCAGAAGGCGATCGTGTTGTTCGCGATGACGGGGGAGCCGTTCCCGATGAAAATGCACCCGCCGCGGGCGGCGTTCGACTGGCAGTTGATGAATACGTTGTTCAGGATCGTGGGCGATCCGGCGCGCACGTAAATCCCCGCGCCGTTGTCGAGATTCGCGATCGCGTCGCGCACGATCATGCCTTCGAAACGCGTGTCGAGCCCCGGGCCCGTGAAAGACCATGTCGTGTCGATTACGCTTACCGTATCGATCGTCAGCGTGTCGAAGCTCGCGATCGTAGAGTCGTAAGCGAACGTAACCGCGCGCCCGTCGGGCGGCGATATCACGCTCCAGAGCGAGTCCTCGTCGAAGTAGCGCGGGTCCGTGGCGGCCAGCGCGCGCGTGAGATCCCAGCCGCCGAGCAAAACGACGCCCTGCGGAATCGTGATGCCTTCCTGGAACGACGTACCGGCCAGCAGAAACTCTTCGACCGTGATACCGGCAACAAGCACCGTATCGCCGCTGGTCGAGAGGTCGAGAACCGCCTGAATTTCATGAGACGCAGTGAACGGCGTATCGTACGG
>JABDJQ010000561.1 GCA_013002425.1 Gemmatimonadota bacterium | reverse complement strand
ATAACGACGGCGGCGGGCCGGTTACTTTCACGCACGACGTGGAAGGGAACGTGCTTTCGCGCACGGAAAGCGGTACGACGCGCGATTACGTCTGGAACCATACGCTGATCCTGCCCGCGATTTCGATCGTGCGGGAGAGCGCGGCCGACCTGCGTTACTACGTGCTGACGCCGGGCGGGACCGTTCTGCACAGCGTGGAAGCTTCGAACAACGCGCGTCGTTTCTATCATGCGGATGAAATGGGCAGTACGATCTTTCTGACGGACGACGCCGGCCTCGTGACCGACTCGTATCTGTATACGCCGTTCGGAAAGCTCGTCGCGCAGACAGGCGCGACCGACAATCCGTTTACGTTTCACGGGACGTACGGCATCCTGAGCGAGGGCGATCTCTATCACATGCGCGCCCGCGTGTACGACGCCGGCAGCAAACGCTTTCTGTCGCGCGACCCGCTGGTCGTGCTCGAACCGCGCACGGCGAACTTCTACCAGGCGTTCTTCAACAGCCCGCTCGCGTATATCGATCCGGAGGGCACGCGGATCGCGGTCGACACGGATGCTTCGGGGCGGCGCACGTTCCGCGACGAGTGGAAAGGTGCGGCGCTCTTCGAGATCTACGACCGCGAGTTCCAGCGGCTGCTGAAGTCGGTGGAGGGGCAGCCGCCCGACGTTCGCCGGCGCACGCTGCAGCCCCGCGTCGACGAGTGGCTCCGCCTCGAACGCGAACGGATTCGACAGCGCGCGCGGGCCGTGGCCGCGGCCGGCGGTCGTGATGTCATGCGGAACCAGAGGGAGCTTCGTGACTGCGCGCTCCTGATTCGCAAGTTCCGGTCACTCGTGTACGCGCCGGCGCGTGCGCAGGCGATCATCGATCCCGAAGGGACGAGGCGGAGAGAGGCGACGCTGGGGAGGAATCACTTCGGGCCGCTACCGTTCTATCAGACCACGCCGCTGACGCCGCCGCTCAGCCCGCGGCCGGAAGACATGCTGCGCTGCGTGCACCCGCGTTGATGCAGCTGGCGCGGTTCCGCTCGGGGCGGGGGGACTACTTGAGGAGAGTGATGCGCTCGGTCCGCTTGTGATGGCCTCTCGTGTATCGGAGGAAGTACAGGCCTGAAGGCGAATCCGGCCGATACTGAAGCCGGTGCGTGCCGGCGGCGCGAAACTCGCCGTCGATCAGCGACTCGACGAGCCGGCCGCGAAGATCGTAGATCGCGAGCGTGACCGGGCCTGACCGCGGCACCGTGAAGCGGATTGTCGTCGCCGGATTGAACGGGTTCGGCGAAGCGTGAAGCAGGGCATCAGCTGACTCGCCGCCTCCTGCGTCCGCGGTCCCGCCTGCAACCTGCACGCCCGTCGGAATCAGATTGCGTGCGAGACGCACGTTGTCGAAGTGGCTGGAGCGCGGCGCGTCGATCGCGGAAATATCGAGGCGAATCGAAAGCGGCAGCCCGATCAGTCCCGGGTTCACGCCGTTCGACGCCACGTACGCATACGCATCGCGAAACGCGCCGGTCGGCGGATCGATCTCGTCCACGCTCTCTGCAATCACGGTTCCGCCCGCCAGAAGTTCGATCCGATATCCGCCATAAGTCGAAAACGCGTAAGGCTGGTCGGGCAGAAAGCGCCCGATCGCGACCGTGAGCATGTATTCGCTGTCGGCCGCGAGCGTGTCAGTCAGCAGCATTGCCGCCGAGACGGAATCGCCCGGCCCGCCGTTGTGAAACAGGAACGCCACGTTCGCGCTGTCGGCGCCGGCGGGAGTGCCGTTGCCGCCCGCTCCGGGGTAACTCTCTTCAGGCGGGTTGAAGATTCCGGTAAACGTGCTTGCCGTGCCCGCGAACGTCCAGCCTCCGATCACGCCCGGTCCTGAAGCCAGTTGACTGTCCGTGCGCACGGGGTCTTCGAAGCTGGGATTGGGGACCGTGAGCGGAGTTCCTCCCGTGAACGGCAGAACGGAAACCGTGACCGCGCTCGAAATACGACTCGCGCCGGAGTCGTCTTCGGCCACGGCGGTCAATGCGTAGACTCCGGTCGGAACGCTCGTCCATTCGATTTCGTAGGGCGCGGTCGCATCGAGTCCGAGCAACGTGCTGTCGGCATAGAACGCGACTTCGGTAACGCTGCCGTCGCTGTCGCTCGCATCGGCCGTGATGGTGATGGTCGCGGGCGCGGCGAAGGTGCTTCCGTCGGTCGGCGCCGTAATTGCGGCTGTCGGCGGGATGTTGCCGGGCACGAGCAGCGAGTCGAGCACGGCGAACCATACGTCCGCCATCTGTGATTCGCCGAGCAGGTTCGGGTGGAGCCCGTCGCTCTGCATCATCGTCCCGAGATCGAAACCGCTGTTCTGGTCGACGAGAATGACAGGAGACTGCGCGCTCGTGCTGTCGGCCGCGATCGCGGCGATCACTGCGTTCAACGGGCCGACCTGCGCCGCGTTCGCGAAGTAGGACGAGCCGGGGCCGATCGGGGTGACCTGCGCAAGAAGGATCGTCACATTCGGTACGACGGATCGCAGATTGCCGATGATGGCGCGCAGGTTCGTGTCGGCGCTCGTGACACCCGCGGCTCCCATCTGGCCGATGTCGTTCGTCCCGAGATGAACGAGCACGATGTCGGGCAGGCCCGCCGTGGCCGCGGCCATCGCGATCGTTTCGATCTCGTCGGTGCGCCAGCCCCAGTATCCTTCGTGATCGCGATCGAACGTCGTCAGATAATCCGGGTACCACGCCGCCGTGGGATCGCCGCTGTTCGTATCGTCGAAGCGACCGACGAAGTCGACGTTGTAGCCGCCGTTCTGCAGATCGAACCACAGTTCGTACCGGTACGCGCAATACCCCTGGCCGCCGTGGGTGATCGAGTCGCCGAGCGGCATGAGGCGGGTTTGCGCCTGCGCGAATCCGGGGAAGACGAAGGCGGACGTCAGCACCGGCAGCACGAGCAGCGGAAGCAGCAGGAGGAGTCGCGACGGCGGGAGCAACAGGAATGAGCGCTTCATTATTATATTCTAGCGCGGAAGCCCCAGGATTTCACCGGTGAGATCGAGATACTCGCGCACGACTTCGGTCAGCGCGTCGGCTGCGGGCGGTGTGAAAGCGGGAGAAGTGGCGACGAAGACCCACGCGAACTCGTCCCGCATCGTGAAGTCGTCGATCGGGATCACGTCGAGCGGAATCGACGGCTCGCGCGAAGCGCCCGCGACCGGCGCGCCCTGCGACCACGGTTGCAGGTGAATCCGCGCGCCGTCGTCGCTCAGCAGGTTCCGCGGCACCGACTGAAAGTCTTCCGGATGTCGTATCAGAGTGAGCGCCGAGATCCACCGGCATGCCAGCGCGTACAGCAGGTAGTTTCCCGAGTTCATCTTCTCCCAGGGCACATGCGGTCTCGATTCGACGGGTTTCAGCAGAACACGGCTCTGCACTTCCTCGTGGCTCTCATCGTCGAGACCGCCTCCCAGATCATCGTGCGCATCGAGATGATAGAGATGTACGGAGGCGTCCATGTCGCCGGAAGCGATCAGCGATCGCCATATGGGAAACAGCTCGTCATGCTGCGTGACGATGCAGCCCATTGTCTTCCGCGCGCGACTGAGTCCGCAATGATCTTCCAGATAGCGGCCGAGCCGGTCCGGCGTCCAGCAGGAGTAATCCGTTTCCGAGAGGCGTCCGTCGTCAGGACCGCGGTAGAGCGCAATGGGGGTCACGAAGGCGTCGATATCGAGATTGAGGACTTTCATTTTCGCGTCTTTCTGAGCACACTCAATGCGGAGCCTACCACAGGCGTTGGATGGCTCCGGCAGAGAAGTGGTATTATCTCGAAACGGAATCCATCGACAGGTCTTTAATCAATAGAACGGAGTGCCCATCATGGCCAGGCGCGGAAAATTCGGAGCGGAGAAGCGGGCGAAAGAACTGAAGAAGAAGAAGAAGCGGGAAGCGAAGCTCGCGCGGAAGCATGGAAAGCTGCCGGAAGGGTCGGAGGAGGAAACGGAGACGACCGAAGAGGGCAGTGAAGAGGCCTCCGAGGATCAGGAAGAGGCGGCGGAGGATCAGGAAGAGGCCGGCGGCGAAGAGAAGAAGCCGGAAGGCTCGGATGATGACAAAGGGGCGGACGAGGAAGAAGCGCCGGCAAAAGAGAAGTAGACGTTCCGGAGAAGCATGACCGTGAATAACGAGTTCGCGCGCTTCGGCATCCTGCCGAACGTTACGCGCGGAAGCAACCTCGAGTTCCGGATGCGCGGCCTCTTCTACCTGGTCCGGTCGTATCGAAGCGAACTGATCACGAAGTATCGGCTGCCGCTCGCGGAACGGTGGAAGGCCTGGCGCGCCGGGTTCAGTTCCATGTCGTGGGTCATCTACGATCTCGCCGAGAACAATCCCGAGCATTACCTGAGCAATCGCTACTCGCGACGCCATCTCTACAGAATCAACGGCTATTACAATCCGATCGTGGGCAACAAGCTCGTGCTCTCCCGGCTTCTTACGGGGCACGGGCTTCCGCATCCCGCTGTCGTATCCACGATTCAGGGAGGGCGGCTTACGGCGGACGGTATCCCGGCCGGCGCCGACATGGCGCGGACTCTCGCGCATACTCTGGAACGCTTTCCGCGCCAGGTCTTCCGGCCTACATGGTCCGGCATGGGGAGGGGGGTGTTCTTTCTGAAGCACGAGAGCGGCGCGCTCACGCTGAATGACGTGCCGGTGACGATCGAAGAAGTGTGCGGGCTGCTCTCCGGGCTCGATCACTACATGGCTACGGCTTTCGTAAACCAGGCGACCTACGCAAAGAAGATTTTCCCGGGTTCGACGAACACGCTTCGTATTCTTACGCTATGGGATTCCGAGTCCGGGAAACCGTTCATTGCCGGCGTCTCGCACCGCTTCGGCTCGTCCCGCTCGGCGCCGCTCGACAACTGGCATCAGGGACGGGGGGGGATCTGCGCCGCGATCGATGCGGGGGCGGGCCTTCTCGGAAAAGGCGTCACGCTGACGTCCGAACGCAGGCTGGCCTGGCATTCCTCGCACCCCGAAACCGGCGAACCCGTCGAAAACGTTTCCATGCCGGGTCTTTCGCACTGCATCGAGGGTCTGCTGGAAGCCGCCGGTCACTTCCCGTTCTGCCCGTTGATCGGCTGGGACGTGGTGCTTACCGACGACGGCTACAGCATACTCGAGGCCAACACGACCCCCGGCATGTGGGTCTGGCAGGTGCACACGCCTCTGCTGATCGATCCGCGCACCCGGCGATGCTTCGAGCGCTGGGGTCTGCGGCGCTGAACGCGGCAGCCGGTTCAGTCGTGATCGCGGCCGAACGTGGCAGCGAGGCCCGCGATCAGGGCCTCCTTCTCGCTTCCGGAGAGCCGGCTTTCAGGATGCAGATACGTGTACTCCTCAAGCGGCATCTCTCCTTCCTCCACCATCTCCGCTGCTTCGTGCGCATGGCGCTGCGGCTTGTCGAAAGTCGAGAAGTTGAGCTCCGAGCGCCCTTCGTCCACATGCTCCTGGATCTTCCACGAGAGCGGGGCGATCGACGCGTACCACGGCCATTTCGTCTCGTGGCTGTGGCAGTCGAAGCAGGCGCGCCGCGCCAGCTCTTCCGTGCGGGGCGAATCCCAGTCCGGCGACCCGGTGATCGGCGGGTTCGTGTGATCGCGCCCCCGCGGCACGAATTGAATTCCGACAAACGCGATCAGGAGCACGCCCCCCGTCCGAAACAGAATTGATCGAAGCACTTCAAACCTCCCGGGAATCCGCAGCTTGCTGTATTGTTTCATGTCGACGGTACGATCGCAATCAGGAGGATTCGCTCTATGTCGTTTATCAAGAAATTCGTTTCCAGTGACCGCATCAACCTCGACCTCGGTCTCCTCGTCATCCGGCTGGGGATCGGCCTCAGCATGTTCCTGTTTCACGGGTACGGGAAGATCACCGGAGGGCCCGATCGGTGGGAGGGAATCGGCGGGAGCATGGCGACGTTCGGCATTACGTTTCTGCCGACGTTCTGGGGATTCATGGCCGCCTTCAGCGAGTCGGCATGCTCGATCCTGCTGATTCTGGGCGTGTTCTTCCGGCCGGCCGCGGGACTGCTGGCGTTCACGATGTTCGTGGCGGTGATGCGCCACCTGAATCTGCCCGAAGGCGATTCCGGGGCGGGATGGAAGGGCGCGTCACACGCGCTGGAACTCGGCTGCATCTACCTGGGGCTTCTCATGGCGGGGCCCGGGCGTCACGCGCTCTCGATCGGCATGCGCCGGCAGTAGGCGGATACGCCGCGAATCGACCGGGCCGCGACCCGGTCATCACTCCGAGAGATACGAGAAGGCGCGGGCCGTGAAGCCCGCGCCTTTCACTCCTGAGAGTTGTCCTCCTGTTTCAGAACATCATTCGCCGAGAATGAGCTGGTATGCCGTTCCCGCGAAACCGCCCGGCGTCGCGTGGGCGATTGCCGAGGCATTCATGACGCCGATCGAGAAGTAGTACGGTTCGCCGACTGCGGTCCATTGCACGTCGTCCGCCGCGCCGGTGTCACGCGCTCTCATGATTTTGAGCGTCCACATGCCGTTGCTCCAGTTGTGCCATGCCGACACGTCGCCGCGGCTGCCGGTACCGGGTTTGATTCCCTGGAGGCTCGGAATCGTGATGTCGCTGTCGTAGCCGAACAGCGTCTTGTCGAGAACGGTGCCGTCTTCATCGACCCAGTTGCCGTCGGCGTTCAGGTCCATGATCATGCGGGCCGTGCCGTCATCGATTTCCGTCTGCATGATCCAATGGTAGTCCGTGCGTCCGGGAATCCAGTAGAGCGGAGCGGTGACGGTCGGTCCGGCCGACGTTACGAGATCCTGTTTGTTGTCCTTGTACGCGCCGGTTCCGGCGTCCCCATGACGTCCGTTC
>JABDJQ010000503.1 GCA_013002425.1 Gemmatimonadota bacterium | reverse complement strand
CGTACGACGTGCGGGTTCCGCCGCATCGTATTCCAGACGAGGCCGGTACGGTAGTTCTCGATCATCGCGAGGATCGGGCCCTGATCGATGCCGAGATAGTCCGTATCGAACCAGCCGAGCGTCGTGTCGACGCGTCCGTGCTGAACGGTAATGTCTTCACGAAGCGTCGGGTTGAACGCGTCGAGGAATCCGTACTCTCCGTAGACGTTTGCGCCGTAGGTGTCCTTCATGTGACGAAGCGCGGGGATCGTGATCTCGGGTGCGAAGGGTACGGATCCGCCGGCCGCGGACGGGCAGATCGTGCCGTCGTCGTTCACGTAACGGAACGAAGCGCCGCGCGCCCAGTACGTCTGAAACGCGCGGGTCCTGCCGTCGATCGTGATCTCGACCGACACCGGACCGTCGCACGCCGTGAGCCCCCAGCAGAGCGGACCGTAGCCCGCGAAGCCCTGCGGATTGTCGATCGCGTAGGCGTGCTGCGCCAGAGCGGCGCGTCGTGAATTCTCGAAGTAGTCGATTCCGCGCGCGCGCATCGGTTCGTCCTGAATCCCTCGGGAGTCGATCCAGACCTGCGTGTACTGGTGGCCGAAGAGCGGCGGAAATCCGAGATGCTCGTAGCCGTAAAATTCGCCCCATTCATACGCGCTTATCCACTCGTCCCAGCTGTCCTTTCCGACCGGATGCGTCGGCGACGCGAGCGCGAGAATCTGGAGGAGCATCGTTTCATTGTATCCGCGGTAGTCGTAGGGAAGGAATCCGCTCTCCGGTTTCCAGCCGAGCACGATCGACGGCGCTCGAACCTGCGCCCAGGTCCAGTCGACCCGTTCGTAGAGAGCGTCGGCGAGTTCCCGGATCCGGTCTTCCGTGGCGTCGTCACGATCGAAGTACGTCTGGCAGAAGAGCGCGCCGGCCAGCAGAAGCGCCGTGTCGATCGTCGAGAGCTCCACGGTTTCGAATCGTTGCCCGCTGTCGTCCAGGAAGTGGTAGTAGAAGCCGCGGTATCCCGTGCTTCCCGAAACGGCCGAGTCCTGGCGGGCGTTCATCATGAATCGAAGCGTCGTGAGAACGCGGTCGGCGGCGTCGGCGCGCGTTACGAATCCGCGCTCGGCCCCGATCGGATACGCCGTGAGCGCGAACCCGACGGCGGCCACGCTGTGAAAGGACTTCGTCGGCCAGCGATCCGGCATGAGTCCCGTTTCCGGATCGGCGCGTTCCCAGAAGAACCGGAACGTGCGCAGCTGCAAATCGTCCAGAAAAGCGGCGTCATCGAGCTTCCGGTCGGGGATCTGTGCCTGTGCGAGAGGTGTTCGAGCCGGGCGCGTGCATCCGAACGCGCCGGCGAGCATGGAAACGAGCAGCAGTGCGAGTATGGGATTCACAGGGAAAGGCTGACATGCAAAGCGCTCGGATGTCAACCGGGCATCCGTGCTACGCTTTCGGTCCGGCGGCTGCCGGGCATCCATGCGGAGGGTTCGGGCATTGTCTTCCATACGAATCGAAAATGTTCAGAAGAGCTACGATCGCGGCAGGAACTTCGCGCTTCGCGGCGTATCCCTGGATATCGATGACGGCGAGATGGTCGTCCTCGTCGGCCCGTCCGGCTGCGGAAAGAGTACGCTGCTCCGCGTGATCGCGGGACTCGAAGTCCCGGATGCGGGCTCGATCCTCATCGATCGAACCGATGTAACGAATCTCCCTCCCCGCGATCGCAACATCGCGATGGTCTTTCAAAGTTACGCGCTCTATCCGCACAAGAGCGTGCGGGACAACATGGCGTTCAGCCTGCAGATGCAAAAAACGGACCGGGCGACGATCGACCGGCGCGTGAACGAAGTGGCGGACGCTCTCGAGCTCACGGCGCTGCTCGATCGCAGGCCGGGCCAGCTTTCGGGCGGCCAGCGCCAGCGCGTGGCGCTCGGAAGGGCGATCGTGCGCGAACCGGTCGCTTTCCTGCTCGACGAACCCCTTTCGAATCTCGACGCGAAACTCCGGCGCTCGACGAGGGCCGAGATCGCGCGCCTCCATCACAGCCTCCGGGCCACGATGGTCTACGTTACGCACGATCAGGAAGAAGCGATGACGCTCGGAGACCGCGTCGCCGTTTTGATCGACGGAGAGCTGAAGCAGTTCGCGCCGCCGATGGAAATCTACCGGAGGCCCGCTTCGATCCGCGTCGCGACGTTCATCGGTTCGCCGCCGATGAGCATCGTGCCGGGGCGGCTCGCGTCCGAGAACGGGAACGTGCAGTTCGTCGGGGGGGGATTGCGCCTCGCGATTCCCGGCGAAGGAGAGTACTCGCCCCGCGAGGTTACCCTCGGCATTCGACCGGAAGACGTGCTGATCGTCCCGGCCGGTGCGGTCGAAGAGGGCGACAGCACGGCCCGCGTGGACGTAGTCGAGACTCTCGGCCATGAAATCGTGGCCACGCTGCAGATCGGGTCCGGGGAGGCGGCGGTAAACGTGGTCTGCCGGGCTCCGGCGCGCACTTCGCTTCAACCGGGCGGCGAAGTCGCGGTTCGATTCCCCGCGGATCGGCTTCATCTGTTCGACGCGGAAACAGGTACCAGGATCTAGTTCACTTGCGCGGACTCCCGGAGGGCCGCGCGTTTTTTCCGTGGACCTTTATACTATACCCGGCTATAGTATCGCATTCATTGCATACTTGGAGAAAACGATGGCCCATCTCGAACGTGACAAGAAAAAACTGCTGAACCGCGTCAGGCGGATTCGGGGACAGATCGACGGCATCGAACGCGCGCTCGAAGAGCATCGCGACTGCACGGCCACGCTTCAGATGATCGCCGCGTGCCGTGGGGCCATGAACGGCCTCATGAAACAGGTGCTCGAGGGGCATCTGCTCGAGCACGTGCTCGATCCGAAGCGCAAGCCCACGGCGGAGCAGTCGCGGGCGACGGAAGAACTGCTGAACGTCATGCGCACGTATCTGAAGTAGGAGCGACGGAGTGAGAGTTTTTCCATTTCATTCCGCCCGCGGGCGGTGCCTTCTGCTCGTGGCCGCGTTCGCGCTCCTCTGCGGGGTCGAAGCAGCACGAGGGACGGATTCCGCGGTTCCCGGTGAGGGTGCCGGCGGCGACGGCGAAGGACGCGTGCTCACGGAAGAGCGCTTCCTGTCCGTTCTGCGTGACGACACGGCGCCGTATCGATCGCTCGACCAGGGCCTTGCGGACGCGGAAGGCGCGGCTCGTTCCGCCGGCGCGCTCGAAAACCCGTCGCTCAGCTTCGAAAGAGAGGCGTTCGATGCTTCCGCCGACCAGTCGACGGTCATGCTCGAGTGGCGCCCTCCGCTCGACGGTCGACGCGGCGCGGCGAAGCGCGCGGCCGAAGCGGGCGTGCGGGCTGCCGAAGCGGAGCGGGACTGGGAGCGCATGAAGTTGCGCGCCGGGTACCGATCGATCTACGCCGAGTGGGCGCTCGCACACGCGCGGCTGGACGTGCTGCGCGAACACGCCGCCGAGATGACCGAACTCGTGCGGCGTTTCAAGGCGCGCGCTTCAAGCGGCGAAGAATCGGGGCTCGACGCGAAACGTCTGGAGCTGGCCGCCTACGCGCTGTCATCCGACATCGCGAAAGAGGAGGCCGAGTACGCGCATGCGAAAGCGCACGCGATCGGGGCCGTTCGGTTTCCGGGATCACCGCTTGCGAAGCACTCGCTCGACACGGCAAGACCGGAGCTTCCACCGCTCCCGGCGCCACCTGTCGAATCGAACGAAAGTAGCGCGGAACACGAGCACGCGCATCTGGACGTCGAAGCGCAGCGCCAGGGACTGCGGGCGGCCGAGCTCGAGTCGCGCGCTGCGGGGCGGGTTCTGACTTTCCCATCGCTCCAGGGCGCCTGGACGCGGATCGACGAGGAGGGGAGTTCGCTCGAAGGATATATCTGGGGGCTTTCCCTCGACATTCCGATCTTCGATCGCAACCAGGGCGACCGCCATGCGAACGCGCAGCGGATCGAAATCGAACGGGCGCGTCTCGACATGCTCGAATCCCACGCCCGCACCGAGCATGAAGCCGCGGAGGAGGCGTATCGCGTTCTCCACGACCGCGCGCTTTCGATCGAAACGATCCAGCAGACGGCGCTTGCTGCGGCCGCGGCATCGCGCGCTTCCTTCCTTTCGGGAGAAACGAATCTGACCGACCTCTTCGATACTCTCGGATCCGTGCTCGCAAGCCGCCTTGCCGCGTTCGACGTCTACGGCGAAGCGCTGGCGGCTCATCGGGAACTCGAACTATTGAACGGCCCCCTGTCGCCCATGACTGGAGACACGAAATGACACGCGCCCGGATACTCGCCCTGCTGATTCTGCTGCTGGCATTTCCGCCCGGCTGCGCGCGGAACGCGCCCGGCGACGACCACGGGCACGATCATGCGGCCGGCGAGAGTGACGATCACCCCGATGATCACGGCCACGCGCACGGCGAGGGCGAAAGCTGGGCCGTGACATCGTGGGGCGAACACTTCGAAATCTTTGCCGAGGCCGACCCGCTCACGGTCGGCGAGACCGCCAATTCGCACACGCATGTCACCGTGCTCGACGGCTTTCAGGCGCTGCTCGAGGGCAAGGTGAGCGCGGTGCTGAGGCGCCCCGGTCTCGCGGACCAGGTGTTCACGCAAAACGCGGCGCTTCGCCCCGGTATTTTCGACATCGCGATCACGCCCGAGTCGGAAGGGCCGTTCGACGTGCTCTTCGTCGTGGATGCCGGGGGCGTAACGGAGGAAATCCCGTGCGGCGAAGTGATCGTGGGAACGGCGGGCCATCCCGGCGAACTCGTGAGCCGGGCGCCCGAACCGGATGGCGAAGTCATTTCATTCCTGAAGGAACAGCAGTGGCGAATGGATTTCCGCACGGAGTGGTCGGCGCGCAGCACGATTCGTGAATCGATTCGCGGCACCGCGCAACTGAAACCGGCGGCGGGGGGCGAGATGCTGCTGACCGCTTCGATCGACGCGATCGTCCGCAGTTCTCCCTGGCCCTATGTCGGGCTTTCCGTTTCGACCGGAAGCACGGTCTTTTCGCTCGGCGCGCGTGGCTCGCAGGGGAAGACGCTCGGAGAACTCGAAGCGTTCGTGACGCAAAAACGAGGCGAAATGGAACTCGCGAAGAGTCGCGTGGCGCGGCTCGAGGGGCTGCTCGCGGTCGAAGCGGTCAGCGACGCCGAGGTCGCGCGCGCGCGCTCCGAGCTCGAGACGCTCGAAGCGCAGTACGAGTCGGCCAGGCGTCAGCTCCGGTCGGGAGAAGGCGCCGGCAAGGGCGCGGGGGCGTCGGTGGATGTGAACGCCCCGTTCGCGGGGGAAGTGGCCGCGGTGCTCGTGATGCCGGGCGAGGCCGTGTCGGCCGGCCAGGTTCTCGGCCGGGTCGTGCGCGTCGATCCCGTATGGGTCGACGTTCACGTGGCCCCGCAGGACGCCGATCGCGTGGCGAAGGGGATCGAGGGGATCTGGGTCCGCCCGATCGGGGCCGACGATGCGGTGTTCTACGAATCGGCGAAGCTCGTGTCACTCTCACCCGAGGTCGACGCGAAGACCGGGCGGGTCGAGTGTCTGATCGAAATCGAACAGGGTGATCGCCGGCTGCGTATCGGGAGCGCGGCCGAAGCCGAAATCCTCGTGCCGGCCACGCGCGCGGGCATCGTGCTTCCTTCGACGGCGGTTCTCGACGACCACGGTACATCGGTCGTCTACGCTCAGGTCGACGGCGAAAACTTCGTACGGCGCGATGTAAACGTAGTCGGTCGCGAAGGGAACAAACTGCTCGTGGAAGGCATCGAGCCCGGCAAGCGCATCGTGACGGACGGAGGCGCCTCGATCCGGCGCGCCTCGCTGATCGGCGCCGGCGTCGGCCACGGACACGTTCACTAAAAGGCGGCCCATGCTCACTCGTCTCATCATTCTGTCGCTCCATCATCGGCTGGTCGTTCTCGCGGCGGCCGCGATCCTGCTCGTAATGGGCGCGGTCACGGTCGCGCGCACGCCCGTCGACGTGTTCCCCGATCTCTCCGCGCCGACCGTCACGATCGTCACCGAGGGCATGGGGATGGCGCCCGAGGAGATGGAGCTTCTCGTGTCGTTCCCGATCGAGTCCGCGCTGAACGGCGCGCCCGGCATTCGCCGCGTGCGCTCCGTTTCCGCATCAGGCATTTCCGTCATCTGGGCGGAGTTCGCCTGGGGCGAAGACATTTACCGCGCGCGTCAGATCGTGGCCGAGCGCATTCAGAAGGTTGCGCTTCCCGATCATGTCCCGGCGCCCGAGCTCGGCCCGATCAGCTCCGTCATGGGCGAGATCACGTTCCTGGCTTTGACGTCCGAAGGGGGCGCGACTTCGCTGCTGGATCTCCGGCGTCTCGCGGAAACGGTCGTGCGCCGCAATCTGCTGTCGCTCCCCGGCGTGTCGCAGGTCGTTCCGATCGGGGGCGACGTGCGCGAGTTTCAGGCGGAAGTCGACGTGCCCGCGCTGCTGCAGCACGGCGTGGGAGTCGAAGAGATCGCCGAAGCGCTATCCCGCGCGACGCGGAATCCTGCCGCCGGATTCTTTGTCGATCGAGGCCAGGAATATCTCGTGCGCGGACAGGCGCGGGCGCGGACGGTCGAAGATCTCGCCGACGCGCTCATTCATGTCGACGACGGCGTACCGCTCGCGGTTCGTGACGTCGCCCGGGTGGGAATCGGGGCGGCCCCGAAGCGCGGGATCGCGGCGTTCAACGCGAAGCCGGCCGTGATCCTGAGCGTCACGAAGCAGCCCGGCGCCAACACGCTCGCGATGATGAAGGACATCAACGCCATGCTCGACGAATTGTCGCATTCGCTGCCTGATGATGTCGTAATCGAACGCGAAAGTTTTCGCCAGTCGGACTTCATTCAGACCGCGATCGACAACGTGTCGCATGCGCTTCGCGACGGCGCCATTCTGGTGATTCTCGTGCTG
>JABDJQ010000494.1 GCA_013002425.1 Gemmatimonadota bacterium | reverse complement strand
GTCCATCTTACGCCGAACATGGAAATGTACCTGAAGACGATTCTCGAGATCGACCTCGAGGGCGCCGACGCGCGCGTCAAGATGATCGCGGACCGCCTCGGCGTGACCATGCCGAGCGTCAGCGGCGCCGTGGACAACCTGCGCAAGAAGGGACTCGTGGGCCACAACCCGTACGGCAAGGTCGCGCTGACGGAAGAGGGCCGCGCCGTCGCGCTTAAAGTCAAAGAACAGAACGACTTGCTGTATCGGTTCCTGCGCGAGGTTCTCGGCGTACCCGACCGGATCGCAAAAGAAGACGCCTGCACGCTGGAGCATGTCGTGAGCCGGACGACCCTGAACCGTCTTTCGCGTTTCCTGGAGTTCGTGCAGGTATGCCCGCTCGGCCCGGGCGATATCGTGGCCGATTTCGTGAACTGGGTGAACGAGACCGACAAGGCGCGCGGCAATAAGCCGCGGCAGGAGCGTACGGCCTCGTGAGGTGATTTTTCGGGGGCCCGAGTTAGCCGCCCCTAATTTTTAGAACGGCTAATTAGGCGAGCCTAATTCGGGGGTCGCTTTCGAACTTCGATACAGCCTGCGGGGATCGCAGGGACGCATCACGACGATGCGCGAAAGGACGTAAACGAATGAGCCGCCGCCTTCTCCGTACCTGTTGTACAGCGCTGGTGATCGCCGTTTCCGCCGGGCTTTTCACGCCCTCGACCGTACCCGCCGAAGAGCCCGCCCCCGAAGGGGGGTCCGCCCCCGAAGGGGGGTCCGCCCCTGAAAAGGGGGCCGCGGCCGATGCGGAGACGACCGGGGCGGAAACAGCCGAGGCACGGACCGCGGGCCGGACGGCCGCCGAAGGCGGGGTCGTCGTCGTCGCGGACGGAAGCGTTTCGATTCCCGAACGGATCGCCCGGCGGATTCGCGTAACCGGCGTGCCGAATCGAGTCGACCAGATCCCGGGCTCCGCCGACCACCTCGATTTCCGCGCACTCGAAAACCAGAACCAGGGCATGGGCGACATCCATCGCATTCTTTTCAGGCTGCCCGGCATCAATATCACGGAAGAAGACGGCTACGGACTACGGCCGAACATCGGCATGCGCGGCACGGGAACCGAACGAAGCGCGAGCAACACGGTGATGGAAGACGGCATTCTCGCCGCCCCCGCCCCATACTCCGCGCCGAGCGCGTACTACTTCCCGATCGCCGGCCGCATGGAAGGCGTGGAGGTGCGCAAGGGCTCGAGCCAGATCAAGTTCGGGCCGCGCACGAACGGCGGCGCGCTCAACCTGCTCTCGACGAGCGTTCCCGACGACCTTCGCTTCCGACTGCGCATTGCCGGCGGGGAAGATCGCACCCGCAAGCTGCACGCGAGCTACGGCGACGCGCGCGCAATCGGAACCGGCGCCGGCACTCTCGCCTGGCTGTTCGAAACGTATCAGATCGAAAGCACCGGCTTCAAAGAGCTGCCGAACGGCGACGACACGGGGTTCGATCTCGCGGATTACATGGGAAAGCTGCAGTACCGCACTCCCGCGAGCGCGCGCTTCCCGCAGGAGTTCACGATCAAAGCCGGCCGGACCGACGAGACGTCTCACATAACGTATCTCGGACTTACCGAAGCCGACTTCGCTGCGAATCCGTACTCCCGTTACGCCGCGTCGCAGGAAGACGAAATGACGACGGATCACGAGCAGTACTCGTTCCGCCACTTCTTCCAGGCCG
The DNA here is from genome assembly GCA_013002425.1 of Gemmatimonadota bacterium. Classification (GTDB taxonomy): domain Bacteria; phylum Orphanbacterota; class Orphanbacteria; order Orphanbacterales; family Orphanbacteraceae; genus JABDJQ01. The sequence goes on along the minus strand of JABDJQ010000494.1, from coordinate 7,423 downwards.
GCGAAAACCTCGACTTCACATCGACCGTCTATCGCAACAACTTCTCGCGCAACTGGTACAAGCTCGACAAAGTGGACGGCGCTTCGATCGCCGCGATCCTGGAAGATCCCGAGGCCAACGCCGACGCATTCGCGATCGTGAAGGGCGGCGCGAGCGGCGACGACGCACTCGCAGTGAAAGCCAACAACCGCGCGTATTATTCGCGCGGCGTAGAACTCATCACCGGATACGGGCTCCGCGCCGGACGCACCTGGCACGACCTCGAGTTCGGTATTCGCCTTCACGAAGACGAAGAGGATCGCTTCCAGCACAGCGACCTTTATCGAATGGAAGAAGACGGCTCGATGGTGCTCACCACGGCCGGCACGCCCGGCGCGGCCGGCGGCGGCGACAACCGCGTGAACTCGGCGCGTGCTCTCGCGCTGTTCGCGCAGGATCGCATCGTGGCGGGCGACTTCACGATCATTCCCGGCATCCGTTTCGAGACGATCGACACGAAGCGCGAACAGTACGGCGCGGACGACGCGGATCGCTCGCAGGCACCGACGACATCACGCGCCACGACGCGCGCCGTCGTTCCCGGCGCCGGTATCAGCTACCAGTGGAATCGCGCCGTCTCGACGTTCGGCGGCGTGCACAAGGGCTTCGCGCCTCCCGGTCCCGGGATGAGCGACGACACGGAGGCCGAAACGAGCGTGAACTACGAACTCGGCTCGCGCTACGAGCGCCGTCACATGCAGGCGCGCGCGGTCGCGTTTTACAATCGCTACGACAACCTGCTCGGCAAGGACACGTTCTCGTCCGGCGGAACGGGGAGCGGCGACCTCTTCAATGCGGGCAAGGTGAACGCATACGGATTCGAAACGAACTTCGGTATCGACGCCGGGCGCCGTCTCGCCTGGCCCTTCGGCGTGCCCGTTTCCTTTGCTTATACGTATACGATCGCCGAGTTCCAGTCGTCGTTCGACAGCGACTTCGGGCCGTGGGGAGCGGTCGAGGCGGGCGACCGCCTTCCGTACATCCCCGAGCACCAGTTCAGCGTCGGCCTCGGACTCGAGCGGAGCCGCTGGCGCGCCGAGGCCTTCGGCAACTATATGAGCGAAATGCGAACCGAAGCCGGACAGGGCACGATTCCCGACGATGAAAGGACGGACGCGCGTATCATTCTCGATGTAACCGGCGAGCTTTCCCTCGCCGACAACGTGCGCGGTTTTCTGTCGATCCATAACATTCTCGACGAGACATACAACAGCGCGCGCCGCCCCGCCGGACTCCGGCCGGGACTGCCGAGACGTTTCATCACGGGAGTGAAGTTCGGACTGTAGAGAGTTTTGATTGTTTTGCGGGCAGCCCCGCTTCGAGGAGATTTCATGATTCGTTTGCGTGACTGGCCCGTTCGCGTCGTCCTTTTTGCCGCGGTGTTTCTGTCTCTCTATTGCTCGCGCGACGGCGGAGAAGAGGCGGCGGGCGGAGGCGAGAAGTCGCAGGAATCGCTCGTGCTTTACTGCGGCCGAAGTCAGAGCCTGGTCGACGACATCGTGGCGATGTACGAAGAGAGTGCGGGCGTCGACGTCCGCATCAAATACGGCAACACGGCGGAACTGGCGCTGGCGATTCAGGAAGAGGGCGCGAAAAGCCCCGCGGATGTTTTCTGGGCGCAGGACGCGGGCGCGCTCGGGGCGCTGTCTCGCAAGGGGATGCTGCAGACGCTGCCGCCGGTCGTGATTACGCGCGTTCCCGGCATGTTCCGCAACACGTCGCACCACTGGGTCGCGACGAGCGGGCGCATGCGCGTGTTCGCCTACAGCCCGGACCGCGTCTCCCTCGACGACATGCCGTTCTCGGTGTTCGAACTCGCGGAGGAGAAATGGGGCGGTCGCGTCGGCTGGGCGCCCGCGAACGCTTCGTTCCAGTCGTTCGTAACCGCGATGCGTGTCATGCACGGCGAAGAACGCACGGAGAACTGGCTGCGGGCGATGATGGCCGGCGGCGCGAAGACGTATTCGAAGAACACCGCGATCATCGAAGGCATCTACGCGGGCGAAATCGACCTCGGGCTTCCGAACCACTACTACCTGCTGCGCTTCAAAGCCGAAGACGAGAACTTCCCTGTCGAGCAGTCGTCGTTCGACGCGGGCGACGTCGGCAATCTCGTAAACATCGCGGGCGTCGGCGTTCTGACGTCGAGCACCAACGCGAAGGGCGCGCAGCAGTTCATCGAGTTCCTTCTCTCGGACGAGATGCAGACGTACCTCGTGGAGAACACGCACGAGTACCCCGTGATTCCGGTTCTGCACGATCACGACGGGCTCCTGATGTACGAAGCGCTCGAAGAGCTGGCGCCCCCGATCGAGCTCGCCGACCTCGAAGACCTCGACGGCACTCTCGCCCTTCTCCGCAAGGTCGGGCTCTTGTAGATGCGCCGGCGGCCGCCCTGGTATCTGACATTCGTCCCCGCGCTCGTCACGATCGCGGTCGCTCTTCCGATCGCGTATCTCGCGGTCCGGGCGATGGAAGTCGACGGCGCGATGCTGCGCGAAATCCTGCTGCGCGAACGCAACCTGCTGCTCGTGCGAAACACTCTCGGACTGATGCTCGGCGTCATCGCCGGCAGTTCGCTTCTCGCCGTGCCGCTCGCCTGGCTCGCCACGTCGACCGACATCCGCGGGCGAGGAATCGTTACGCTTCTCTCCGTGCTTCCGCTCGCGATTCCGGGTTACGTGCTCGGCTACTCTCTGCTCGCGCTCGGCAGTCCTTACGGTCCGGTGCAGGAACTCTTCGGTATGACGCCGTTCGCGCGCGCCACCGGATTCGGGGGTGCGCTCGTGACGCTCACGCTCTACAACTTTCCGTTTCTCTTCCTGACGCTGCGGACGGGTTTTCTCGAACTCGATCCGGCCCTCGGCGAGTCCGCACGCGCGCTCGGCCTCTCGCCGCTTGCGACTTTCCGGCGTGTCACGCTTCCGCAGCTCTGGCCCGCGTTCGCGAGCGGGGCGCTTCTCGTCGGGCTCTACGTTCTCGGCGATTTCGGCGTCGTGAGTCTCATGCGATTCGAAACGTTCAGCTACGCGATCTATCTGCAGTACTCGGCGTCCCTCGACCGCGCGTATGCGGCGTGGCTCGCGATCGGCCTGCTTGCTCTCACGATCACGATTCTCGCGATCGAGTTTCGAATCGCGGGCCGCATCCTGCTCGAGCGCTCCGGCAAAGGATCGCGGCGGGAACGAAGACTCTTCCGGCTCGGCAAGTGGGCGCTCCCTGCCTACGCATTCGTCGGTACCGCGCTTCTCTTTTCGCTGGCGCTTCCGATCGGATCGATTCTGTTCTGGACTGCGCGTGCCCGCGATTTTTCCGTCGCGGAACTGCTGCCGTCACTTCTCGATTCTCTTTCGGTCAGCATTCCCGTCGCACTCGTCGCGACCGCGCTCGCGCTTCCCGTTGCGCTGCTTGCCGGACGCTTTCCCTCGCGCGCGGCGCGCGGATTCGAGAGAATCGCGTATCTCGGTTACGCGATTCCTCCGCTCGCGCTTGCGCTCGGCTTCATCTTTCTGACACTGAAAAGCGTTCCGTTCCTGTATCAGTCGCTCGCGCTTCTCATCGCGGCGCTCGCGGTTCACTTTCTCGCGCTTGCTCTTTCCCCGATCCGGTCCGCCGTTCGCACCGCATCGCGCACTCTGGAAGAGGCGTCGCGTTCTCTCGGGCGCGGTCGCCGGGAGACTTTCCGCGCCGTTTCGCTACCGTTGCTGTGGCCGGGAATCGCGGGCGCCGGCCTGCTCGTCTTTCTCTCGGCTATGAAGGAGTTGCCGGTTTCTTTTCTGCTGGCGCCGCTCGACTTTCAGAGTCTGCCGCTTCGCGTCTACGGCTATACGACCGAAGCGATGTTTGCGGAAGCCGGGCCGTACGCGCTCGCGATTCTGCTGCTCTCTTCGCTCGGCGCCGCCCTGGTGCTCCAGGTGAATCCCGGGGATGCGCGATGAGAAGACGAAACGACAGAGGGGGGAATGAAGAAAGGCAGAACGACAGAAGGCGTCCCTTGCTTTCCGTTCGCGACCTCACCCTCGTACACCCGGAGTCGGAAACCCCGGCCGTGAATCGCGTTTCGTTCGACGTGGCTCCCGGTGAGATCTACGCGCTGCTCGGACCGTCAGGCGCGGGCAAGACGACGGTTCTTCGCCTGATCGCGGGCTTCGAGGAAACGGAAGCGGGCTCGGTATCGATGCAAGGCGAACTGCTGAGCGCGCCGGGAAAGACGACGCCCCCCGAGAAGCGTCACATCGGTTTCGTGTTTCAGGAGTTCGCGCTGTTTCCGCATCTTTCGGTCGAGCAGAACGTCTGCTTCGGGATTCGTGTCGCCCGCGAACGGCGGGAGGGCGCACGCGCGGAAGCAGAGGCGCGCGGACGCGAGCTTCTCGCGCGCATGCAGATCGAACGCCTTGCCGCGCGCATGCCGAGCCGGCTCTCGGGCGGCGAGCAGCAGCGCGTCGCGCTCGCCCGGTCGCTTGCGCCCCGGCCGCCGCTGATCCTGCTCGACGAACCGTTTTCGAGTCTGGACGCGGACCTTCGCGGCGTGATCCGGGGCGAAGTGCGGCGGTATCTGAAGGAGCACGACATGGCCGCGATCATCGTGACGCACGACCAGGAAGAGGCGCTCGCGTTCGCGGATCGCGTCGCCGTCATGCGCGACGGCCGCATCGTGCAGGAAGGGGCGGCCGAAGATTTATACAAGGCGCCTTCCAGCGCTTACGTCGCGAACTTTCTCGGCGGATGCAACGTGCTGGACGGTGAGGCGACCGGAGATCGCGCGATGACGGCCATCGGGGAGGTGATGCTGGTGACCGAAGCGACAGGGCCGGTCCGCGTCGCGCTTCGCCCGGAACATCTTTTACTCGAAGAAGTGAACGGCGAGGTCCTGGAGACCGGAGACGACGCGGCGGGCGCGGGAAACGCCGGGCATTCGTCGCATTCGCTCGCCCGCGTGGTCGAACGGGATTTCCACGGCCACGACATCACATTTCGCGTGGAGACGAACGGTGTCAGCCTCGTCGTCAAGTCGGCCTACGACGCAAACTGGCGAGAGGGAGATTCCGTCCGGCTAACCGCGCGCGAAAAGGGCGTCGTCGTCGAGTAACCCCTACTCTTCCGCCACCGCCCTCATGTAACTGAGCAGACCCGAGTTCGCGTTGATGATCGCGTGCAGCGCCATCGAAAGCCAGAGCGACCCCGATACCAGATAGAGCACGGAGAGGACGAGCCCGAAGAAGAAGAGCCGCACCGCGTTTCGGGGTCCCTGAAACGAATGGGCCATCGCGAACACGAGCGCGGTGGCGAGCACGCTCGTCCACGGCGAAAGCCATCGCTCGGCGAACCACATCAGATAACCGCGATAGAAGATCTCTTCGGAGACCGCGGCCGCGACGGCCAGGATACCGAAGAGGAAGAGACCGCCCGACGTCTTCGGCAGCAGCGGGTTTTCGAGGCTCACGTTGAGGCCGGCGTCATGGCCGGCCGCGATGCGGGAGCCGACCTGGCGGGCGTAGCTGAACAGTCCGATCGCCACGATCCCGACGAACGCGGCGCCGACGATGAAGCCGCCTCCGCCGGGCGCGAGCAGGCCGAGACCGTGATCGGAGCGCGCCTGACCGCGCCAGAACGCGAGCACGACCGAGGCGAATATCACCTGCCACAGAATCGTGATCAGATAACCGCGCAGGCGCGCGGAGTCGACGCCGGCGCTGATCCCGCGCAGGAAATACGGGCGCCAGATCACGAGGTCGTAGATCAGAGACGCGACGAAGACGGCTCCGAGGAACCAGAGGTCATGCGCGTTTAGCGAAATGCCGCTTCCCCCGTAAGATCCTGCCCGACAATGAGCGTGTGAATGTCGTGCGTTCCCTCGTACGTCTTCACGGACTCGAGGTTCAGCATGTGGCGAATGACGTGATACTCGGACGTAATGCCGTTCGCGCCCATGATGTCACGCGCGAGCCGCGCGCATTCGAGCGCCATCGCCACGTTGTTCCGCTTCGCCATCGAGATGTGATTGAACTTCGCCTGCCCGCCGTCCTTCATGCGTCCGAGCCTGTAGGCCAGCAGCTGCCCCTTCGTGATCTCGCTCGCCATCCAGACGAGTTTTCGCTGCACGAGCTGAAAGCCCGCGATCGGCTTGTCGAACTGCCTGCGCTCCTGCGCGTACGTGAGCGCGCGGTGATAGCAGTCCATCGCCGCGCCGATCACGCCCCAGGCGATTCCGTAGCGCGCCGACGAAAGACACGCGAGCGGCGAAACGAGACCGTCCGATTCGGGAAGCAGATTCGCGGCGGGGATTTCACAGTCGGCCAGAACGAGCTCCGACGTATCGGATGCGCGCAGCGAGAACTTGCCCTTCGTTTCCTTCGAGCTGAACCCCGGCGTGCCCTTCTCGACGAGAAATCCACGCACGCGGCCTTCGAGCTTCGCCCACACGACCGCAATATCAGCCATCGTGCCGTTCGTGATCCACATCTTCGCGCCGTTCAGAACGTAGCCCTTGTCGGTCTTCTTCGCGGTCGTGATCATTCCGCCCGGGTCCGATCCGTGGTCGGGCTCGGTCAGTCCGAAGCACCCGATCTTCTTCCCTTCCGCCATCTGCGGCAGCCATTCCTGCTTCTGCTCTTCCGTCCCGAAGCTGTAGATCGCGAACATCGCAAGCCCGCCCTGCACCGAAACGAAACTGCGAAGGCCGCTGTCGCCGCGTTCGAGTTCCTGCATGACGAGTCCGTACGCCACGTTGTTGATGCCGGCGCAGCCGTACTCTTCGGGCAGGTTGCTGCCGAATACGCCGAGCGCCGCGAGGCGCGGGATGAGTTCGGTCGGAAACGTGCACTCTTCGAAGTGATGTTCGATGCCGGGCATGAACCGATCCGAAACGAAGTCGCGCACGGAGTTCCGCACCGCTTTCTCTTCGTCGGAGTAGAGTTCTTCCAGGTTGAAGTAATCGAGCGCGACAAAGTCTTTCATGATGTTCCTTCGCGCCACGCGGGAGCGCGTTTCTCGAGAAAAGCCTCGATGCCTTCCAGCATGTCCGGCTCACGGACGAGTTCGTCCAGGTACAGCTTTTCGTTGCGATCGATCTCGGCGAAAATCTCTTCGCGGTCGAGATCCGCATACGAACGCTTGGCAAGGCGCAGAACGGCTCCGCTCTTTTCGCAGAGTCGGCGCGCGTATTCCGCGCAGGCGCCCGGGAATGCGTCTTCGTCATACACGCGATTCACGAGCCCTGTCGCGAGCGCCTCGGCCGCGTCGAAAGTCTCTCCCGACGCGATGATCTCGGCCGTCTTGTGCCGCCCCACGATCCGGCGCAGCAGCGGCCCGGCGGCCGGCGGAAAGCAGCCGAGCAGAATTTCGGGATGGCCGAACTTCGCGCGCTCCGACGCCAGGACCATGT
>JABDJQ010000483.1 GCA_013002425.1 Gemmatimonadota bacterium | reverse complement strand
CGCGGCCGCGTCGGGTTCGACGCGCAGTACTTCGAGCGAGGCGAGGAAGCCGATGCGATCCTCTTCCGTCTGGAGCTGGCTCGCTTCGACGCGCACGCGCGCGCCGTCAAGCGGGACTGCCGTGATACCGTCGCCGAGCGATGCGATCGCCTGCGCCACACGCTCGGCCGTCGTGAAATCGGGGTTCCGAAGCTGTACCGTGATCGAACTGTCGGGCGAGGCCGGGAACACGAGCGCTCGCTCGATCGTGGCCCCGCTCGGAATGCGGCCGACCAGAACATGATTGCTGCTGACTTCGTTGCCGCCCCCCGCGTCGACGGAGTAGCCGCCGACCGAGACCGGACCTTGCGCCGTGGCGACGAACTGATTGTTCAGCGTGCCGAGAGCGGTGCTGAGCAGCGTACCTCCCGCCAGGCTCTTCGCGTCGCCGAGCGACGAAACGGAAACGTCGAGCGGCGTGCCGGGCGTGTGCCACGGATTCACTTTGGCCGAAACCATGACGGCCGCCGTGTTCTTGGTCTTCACCTTGCCTTCGGGCACTGTGATTCCCATCTTGCGCAGCATGTTCTCGAGCGCCTGTGTCGTGAATACGGAAGACTTCGAGTCGCCGGTGCCGTCGAGTCCGATCACGAGGCCGTAGCCGATGACCTGAATTTCGGCCCCGCCGAGATTGATGTCGGCGAGATCCTTCAGACGAGGCGAAGCGGCATTCGCCTGGCCCGACAGGATGAACGCGAGCAATACGAGCGCCATGACGAGGAACCGCTTGCGGTTCGCGAGGTTTAGAAGATCCATCCGATTACCCTCGAGATCCAGTTGCCTCTCTGCACGCGGTCGACCTGGCCGTCGCCGCGATACGAAATGCGGGCGTCGGCGACGTGCGTCGAAAAGATCACGTTCCCCGGCCCGATATCCGCGGGGCGAACGAGCCCCGCCACCGTCAGGATTTCCGTTTCTCCGTTGATCTGCACTTCGCGCGTACCCCCGATCCGCATGTTGCCGTTCGCGTAGACGCTGTCGACGGTGACCGAGATGCGCGCGTTCAGGTTGCCCTGGCGCGTGGCCTGCCCTGCGCCCTGATGGTCGCTTTCGAACTCGGCGTCCCAGCCGAAGTCGGGCAGGAAATCGAACGCGCCCGTGCCGAGCGAAGCCCTCTGTTCGTACGTGTCGGAGCGATTGGCCGCGGTGGCCGCCGTGTTCGACCCGCTCGTCTTCTCCACGATCACGAGCGTCAGGATGTCGCCGACACCCTGCGCCTTCGGATCGGCGAAGAGCGATGACTGCGTCGTGAACTGCGCAAACGCAGACGTGCCCGTCGCGAGGACGAGCGCAATCGCCGCAATCGATTGCGGAATCGCCGCAAGATTTCGTATCAGCCGTTTCATCCGTTGTCCCCCTGCAATATCTCGCCCCGGCGCCTGCCGGTCACTTCGACTTCGATTCGTTTTCCCGACGTTTCGTTCTTTACCGTAATGATGTCGCCGATGAATCCCTCTTCCATGGCCGTTCCCGCGAGCGCGATCTCGAGCCCGTGGTTCTGCCCGAACACGTGGATCGTTTCGCCGCGCAGGACGTCGGGCACGGCTTCGATCCACGACGCGAGAACCGGCTGCCCTTCGCGAAGCGCGCGCTTCAGTCGAATGTCGCGGCCGGCGGGCCAGGTGTGCAGCAGCGCGCCGTTCACTTTGCGGACGTTTACGCGCGCCGTCACGAGCAGCGCTTCCTTCAGTTTCGTTTCGCGCTTGAGCGCCGTCTTCGCGACGAGCGCCTTCTGCAGCACTTCGGCTTCGATCCAGAGCGTTCCGATCGAACGGTCCCCGTCCGGACCGGGGTCGATCAGCCGAAACGGGATCGGGCCCGTTTTACGAAGCACGCGGGGCGACTCGACACGCACGCGCGCAGCGGCGTGATCTTCGAATCTCAGCGGGAGACGCGCGCTCGTGATCTCGATCGCGACGGCGCCCGGGTATTCGGCCCGGAGGTACGACCGCACCGACTCGCCGAGGGCTGCCGGAAGCTCGATCGCTCCCGCGAAAACGGCGCCGGGCGTTCCGAACGCCAGCGCGGCCGCGATCGAGAACGATCGCGCGATGCCCGCGAACCGCTTCACGAGGGGTCCGTATGTCGCGGTGGTGCTAGCGGACGATGTCATTCGCCATACTCATCATGTCTTCCGCCGCCTTGATCGTCTTCGAGCTGATTTCATACGCGCGCTGCGCCGTGATCAGCTCGACCATTTCGTTCACGATATCCACGTTCGAGACTTCGAGATATCCCTGCGCCAGCGAACCGTAGCCGTCCTGGCCGGGCGTGCCCGG
>JABDJQ010000480.1 GCA_013002425.1 Gemmatimonadota bacterium | reverse complement strand
ACCTTGTTGATCGCCTCGATCATATGAACGGGAACGCGAATGGTGCGCGCCTGGTCGGCGATCGCGCGAGTGATCGCCTGACGGATCCACCAGGTGGCGTAAGTGCTGAACTTATACCCTTTTCGGTAGTCGAATTTATCGACGGCCCTCATTAGACCACTGTTACCTTCCTGGATCAAGTCCAGAAACTCGAGGCCGCGGTTCGTGTATCGCTTCGCGATCGAGATGACGAGACGGACGTTCGCTTCGATCATTTCGCGCTTCGCCATGGCCGTGATCCGCTCGCCGTCGTCGATCAGTCGTACGAGGCTGTCGATCCGATCCCGCGTGATGCGCGCTTCCGTTTCGACTTTGCGGAGCTTGCGCTGCTCGTTCCGAATCCCCTTCGAACATTCGACGACGCGCTCCGCCGCAAGACCGGTCTTTTTCGCCACGTCGGTCGCGCCGCGCTTGCTCGCGTTCACCTTCTTCGAAAGAGCGTGGACCTCCGCAATCTTCTCGACGCGCACTTCCTTCACGAAATTGCGGATCTCGCGATCCGACGCGCGGACGAGCCGGGAGGTGCGCCTGACTTTACGAATCAGGCGATCGTGAAGGCGGGGCATGAGCTGCAGCTTCAAGATCTCGACATCCAGTTTCTTGCAGAGGTCGTTCCACTCCTTCGCTTTCTTCGCGTCACGCGGGGCCGTTCCCCACTTCTTGTCCTCGATCTTTTCGATCTTGACGTTGAAACGAAGGATCTTCCGCAGGATGCGAATCGTCGCCTGGCGCTCTTTCTTTCCCGCGACGGGGCTCGACCACTGGGCGGCGTCGATCTGAGCGTAGTCTTCGAGGCGGAACTTCGGATCCTCCAGCCGATCGAGCAACCGCACGATTTCGCGATACGTGCTGGAGCACTGGAAGAGCGTCCGCGTGACCTGGATCTGCCCCTCTTCGATGCGACGGGCGATCGCGACCTCTCCCTCACGGTCGAGAAGCGGGACGCGTCCCATTTCACGCAGGTACATGCGGACGGGATCGTCGTAGCGAACCGTAGAAGCCGCCGCGGCAGCGGCGGGCGAATCTTTCGTCGCCTTGGCCTTCGCGGCGCGCGCGGCGGCGCGGCGGCGAAGCCCCTCTTCGACCGAGTCCACGACATCGATGTTCTTGTCACCGAACGACGCGTAAAGATCGTCCATCTCCTCGAGCGACGCGTCGTCGTCGAGAGCGTCGTTGACCTGGTCGTGCGTGATGTATCCCTGCTTTTCCGCGAGAGTCCGCAGTTCCTTGAAGCGAGTCCTCTTTGCGACCTTTCGTTTCTTCCTGGTAACTTTCTTCTTCGTCCCTACCGCCTTCTTTCTGGTTCCCACGGCTTTCTTCTTCGTTCCGGACGCCGCCTTCCTGGTTGCTGCGGCCGGCTTCCGGGTGGTCGTCTTCTTTTTCGTTCCGGTCACTTTCTTCTTCGTTCCTGCTGCCTTCTTCTTCGTTCCGGCAACCTTCTTCCGGGTTGTCGCCGACTTCGCGGTCTTGACCTTCTTTTTGGTGCCGGCGGTTCTGGCGGCCGCCGCTTTCTTCTTCGTGGTCGTCTTCTTTTTCACCGGCGCCTTCGCCGTCGTCTTTTTCTTACGACTCGTGGTCTTGGTCGGACTCATAGTGTCGACTCACTCCTTTCTCCCGAAGCGGTTTCCTCCGCCCGTGAGTGAACGCGATATGCGTAAGCGATCTTTTTCTTCTTTGCGGATACCTGAGTTCTTTTCTTCAGCAGTTCCATCAGCGCTTCGGTGTCGTTTCGTTCCTCGGCGTCCCGGATCTGTTCGTTCAGGTCTTTGACGGCAACTTCGATCTCCTCTTCGTGAATACAGGCGATGTAGTCCTGCAGAATATGAAGAGGATCTTCGATCTCTTCGTTCTCGACCCCGATCTGGGAAAATGCCTCGTCAACCCCTTGAAGTGTCAATAGCGAGGATGTCGGCTGCTCGCCGTTGTCGTGGCATTCGAACAACGCCCTGAGTAGTTTGCGAGCGGGAACATCATGGACTTCGTCGGGCTTCACGACTCTCCGAATGACAGGTATGAGATTCGGGTTCTCGAGTCCAAGGTAAGCAATTCCGCGCTGCGCATCAATGAGGCGCCTCCGTATTTTAGGCGCGTGCACGACCTTGGCGACCTGAGCCTTCGTCTCGCGCCCCCTGGCGCGGTCGATCTCTTTGTGAAAGATCTCTTCGCGAATGCCGCTCTTGCGAGCGGCCTCCTGCACGAAGAGGCTGAGACGGATCTCGTCCCTTGACGCCGCAAGAAGACGCACAAGGGTTCGGAGGGCTTCTTCACGACCCCCCGCGAAAGGATGTTCGAGCACGAACGGGACGATGGTCTCGGCATTCGTGATCCGGGTACGCACCGCGTCGACGCCTTCTGCGCGCAGGAGATCGTCGGGATCCTGCCCGCCCGGAAGCGATGCCACGAGAGGGGTCAGACCGCCCGCCATCACGACCTCGAGAGAGCGGAGCGTCGCGCGCATTCCTGCCTCGTCACCGTCAAAGAGCAGGACGATGCGATCCGAATAGTTGCGCAGCAGACGGACATGTCCCGGCGTGAGCGCGGTTCCGAGAGGGGCCACGACGTTTCGGATCCCGCTCTGGAAGAGCGAAATCACGTCCGTGTACCCTTCGACCAGAATCCCGACGCTCTCGTCGCGGAGATCCCTTCTCGCCTGATGGATGCCGTAGAGCGAATCGCTCTTCTTGAACAGCGAAGTTTCGGGCGAGTTCAGATACTTCGGCTCCCCGTCGCCGAAAATACGTCCTCCGAAACCGACGATGCGTCCGGACGGGTCCTGAATGGGGAACTGAATGCGGCTTCGAAAGCGATCGTACGGAGTGCCGTTG
>JABDJQ010000475.1 GCA_013002425.1 Gemmatimonadota bacterium | reverse complement strand
GCGAAAGCGCGCTGCTGCTTCACGACTTCGACGCCCGCTTTGTCGTGAACGTGCATTCGGGCGGCTACTGCATCGATCGGTCGCTCTTCGAAGAAAGCGGTGGGTTCGACGAAGGGCTCCGGTGCTGGGAGATCACGGACGCGCTCACGCGCTTTTCGCTCGATGCGAAGCAGGTCGCCGTGCTCGACGAAGTGCTTTCGCGCAAGTTCGAAGACGCCGGCGCCGGCCAGTTCGACGACTACAAGAACGACCTCGACCAGCGCCGCGCCTTCTGCGATCGGCTCATGCGATATATCCCCCGCATTCCGGACGAATCGCGCGCACCGTACTATCGGGAGATCGAAGCTCTCTGCGTGAAACTGTGGCGCGGATTCGCGATTCGCGATCTGCTCGCGGTCCAGCGTAGGGCGGCGGCTCTCCCCGGGGCGCGCGATCGGTTCACGCTGCCCGCAAAGGTGCGGGCGACGATCCTGCTCGCCGGCATTTTCGTTCGAGCGGGAACGCCGCCGAAATCATGACCTCCCGTCATGATATGATTTCAATATGCGAAAACGAACTTCGGCTTTCACGATCGGATTCCTCGTTCTTCTGGCGCTTGCTCTCGTTCCGATCGAGGGCGAAGCGTACGAACCGGGGCGCACGGACGTCTCCTTCACGGACAGCGCGCGCGGCAACCGGAACGTGGCGGCCACGCTCTACTATCCCGCGGACACGCCGGGGGTCGACGTTCCCGTGGCGTCGGGGACCGACCGCTTTCCCGTCATCGCTTTCGGTCACGGCTATCTGACGGCGACCGGGGGCTACGACTGGATCGGGGACTCGCTCGCCGCATACGGCTTTCTTGTCGCGTTCCCGTCAACGGAGGGAGACCTCTTCCCCGATCACGAGGCGTTCGGCCTCGACCTCGCGTTTCTCGCGGCGGAACTCGCCCTGCTCGACACGGACAGTTCGTTCGCGTTCTTCGGTCGTGTGGAAGACCGCACCGCCGTGGCGGGACATTCGATGGGAGGCGGGGCGAGCTATCTGGCGGCGGCATCTTCGGGCGGAGCGATCGACGCGATCTGGAATCTCGCGGCGGCCGAGACGAGTCCGTCGGCGATCGACGCCGCGAGCGGCCTCACGATCCCGGCGCTCCTGTTCGCGGGCGGCAACGACTGCGTGACGCCGCCGTCCCAGCATCAGATCCCGCTCTACGAGGCGCTCCTCTCGACGTGCAAAACGCTCGTCACGATCGCGGGCGCGAGCCACTGCCAGTTCGCGTCTTCGTCATTCCCGTGCACGTTCGGCGAAGGCGGCTGCCCCCCTTCGATCTCCGAATCCGCGCAGGAAGCGCACGTTCTAGCGCTCGCAGTGCCCTGGCTGCGCGACGTGCTCCGCGACGAACCGGGCGCGCGCGCGGACTTCGAACTCGCGCTTGCGGACTCCGCCGGCTTCTCGGTCGTCCGCGCATGCCCGCTCGTTACGTCCGTTGCCGGCCACGCTGACGACGCTGTGCCCGCGTTGCCGCACGTGCTCCGCGTGGCGCCCAATCCGTTCAACCCGTCGACCACGATCACGCTCCCCGCGCTCTCTACCGCCGGGGTGCTGCGCGTGTTCGACGTGCGGGGGCGCGCCCTGCGCGCCTGGAATATCGAAGGAAACCGCGGGCAGGCGGGGGGCGGGCCCGGCCGGTCGTCTCTCGCGTGGGACGGAACGGACGGCGCCGGCCGCGCGCTTCCGTCCGGCACATACTTTCTCGTGCTTCAGGGCGACGGCGCCACACGAACGGCGCGTACGGTGATACTCCGATGACATTCTCGATCGATCCCGACATTCGCAAAGCATCGACTCCGCCATCGCGCGTCTACACGGACCGGGACATTTACGAATCCGCTCTCGAACGAATTTTTGCGCGCACATGGCAGTGGGTCGGTCACGACGAGATCGCGCGTGTACCCGGTTCCGTCCACCCGTTCACGCTTCTCGATGGTTCGCTCGCGGAACCGCTTCTGCTGACGCGCGATCGCAGCGACGTACTGCGTTGTCTCTCGAACGTATGCACGCATCGCGGGAACCTCGTATGTGAATCGCCCGGAATCGAAGCCGCGCTCCGATGCCGGTATCACGGGCGCAGGTTCGGGCTCGACGGTTCGTTTCAGTCGATGCCCGAGTTCGAAGAGACGGCGGACTTTCCCACGGAGTCGGATTCGCTGCCCGAACTCGCGCTCGAGCGTGAAGGGCCGTTCCTGTTCACGTCGCTCTCGCCCGCGCACACGTTCGACGACTGGATGGAGCCCGTGCGGGCGCGCGTCGGCTGGTTGCCGCTCGACGAATTCCGTTACGACGCGACCCGCGCGCGCGAGTATCTCGTCGACGCGAACTGGGCCCTCTACTGCGAGAACTACCTCGAAGGCTTCCACATTCCGTTCGTCCACGCGAGTCTCGGCGCCGCGCTCGATTACGGCAGCTATCGCACGGAGCTCTTTCCGCACGGCTCGCTTCAGCTCGGAGTCGCGAAAGGGGGCGAAAGCACGTTCGCCCTTCCGGCGGATTCCCCCGATCACGGCACCGCGATCGCGGGCTACTACTTCTGGCTCTTTCCGAACATCATGTTGAACTTCTATCCGTGGGGGCTCAGCGTGAATGTCGTGAAGCCTCTCGGAGTCGGGCGCACGCGCGTTTCGTTTCTGCCGTACGTCTGGAAACCCGAACTGCTGAGCGAAGGCGCCGGAGCCGATCTCGACCGGGTCGAGCGTGAAGACGAGGCGATCGTCGAAGCCGTCCAGCGCGGCGTTCGTTCGCGGCTCTACGAGCGGGGGCGATATTCACCGACGCGCGAAACGGGCACACATCATTTTCACCGCATGCTCGCCTCTTTCCTGGCCTGAGAAGCGGCGTCCTCCGCCTGAGAAGCCGCGTTCCCCGCCTGAAGAGTCGCGTTTCCAGCCCAACGGGATAAGTTCTTCGCCGGCCGAAGCACGAAATCACGCCGATTCCGGCCGATCCTGCCCGTTCCTTCGCTCTCACGCCCGTCCCCCCGGTATTGGTAGGTCTCACGCCTCCTCGAATCCCTTATGATTGAAAGCATATGACGCTGCGAAAGAAAATCATCCTCCCGCTCCTGACTGCGAGCCTCCTGATTGCGGGGGTATGGGCGACTGCGCCGGAGCCCGCGGGCGCCTCCCAGGCCGGTGCGCCCGTGGCGGCGAATGAGTACGATGTCCAGCGGCTCTCGCTCGAAGAAGGCGTCTCGCACAATCTCGTTTTCGACATCGTGCAGGACCACACCGGCTTCATCTGGTTCGGCACGATGTACGGTCTGGTTCGTTACGATGGCGACCAATACCGCTTCTATCGCCACGACCCCGGCGACTCCCTTTCCCTTTCGAATGACGACATCGTTACGATTCACGTCGATCGGATCGGCGATCTCTGGCTCGGCACGTACGGCGGCGGCGTCAACCACTTCGACCGCGCGCGGAACGCGTTCGTCCGTTACCTTCCCGATGCCGGCAACCCGAACGCGCTTCACGACGGCATCGTCTGGGACATCGAAGAAGACGGCGATGGCCGCATCTGGGTCGGCACGGAAGCAGGCGGACTTGCGCGAATCGATCCGACGTCGCGCACCGTGCATACGTATCGGGCCAATGCCGACGATCCCCTCTCCCTCCCGCACGACCATGTCGGCGCGCTGAGCGTGGGCGAGGGCGGCCGGCTCTACGTCGGCACCGCCGCGGGCCTTTGCGCATACGACGAAACGAAGGACTCGTTCGTGCGCATCGACTCGATTCCGGGGATCGACCCCGCCGTGCTGGCGCTCCCGGTGAACGCGCTCGTCACGGACGACGACGGAACGACGTGGCTCGGCACGCTCGGCGGCGGCATCATCGGTATCCGCGGCACAGGGGGCATCGGCGGCGGGCACGAACTGCGGGCGCACTACCGTCACGACGCCGGCGATCCGGCTTCGCTCGTCTTCGACTGGGTGACCACACTCGCAGTAGTCGACTCGCGGATCTGGGCGGGCACGTTCCGCGGGATGGCGGCCCTTCGTGAAGACGGTTCGTTCGATCGATACCTGAACGTTCCGGGCGATGATCACAGCCTGCGGTCGAACTACGTCGTCGCGATCGAGCAGGATCGATCGGGCGTCGTCTGGGTCGGCTCGTACCAGGGGGGCGCGCACAAGCTGCGGCCGCGCGGCTCCCTCGTGCGTCACGTGCGCGGCACGGGAGGCGAAAGCGACATGCCGATCGCGCGCGTTACGTCCATCCGGGAAGCGGCCCCCGGCGTGGCGGCCGTCGGCACGAAGAGCGGCCTCTTCTTCTGGAACCGCGCGCAGAATACGATTCGTCCGCTCGAAGCATCGCAGCTTCCGGCGCCTTCGGTTCGCTCGCTGGCACAGGATCATGATCGGCGCCTCTGGGTCGGCACTTCCGCCGGACTCGCGGTGCTGCGGCCTGAAACCGCGCCTGCAAACGCATCTACGGGTGCGCAAAGCGATGCGGCTCCGGGCCCGTTCACCTGCACGACCGAACGTACTTTCCTGAACGCGCCGGGCGATTCCACTTCACTTCCGCACGATCAGATCAACGCGCTTCTCGTCGATCACACGGGAACGGTCTGGGCGGGAACGGGCGGCGGCGGGCTTGCGCGCTACGACACGGACTCACATTCGTTCACGTCGTTTCGGCACGATCCGAACGACCCGCACTCCATTGCCGGCAACTACGTTCAATCGGCTTTCGAAGACGCGCAGGGCAGAATATGGGCCTCGAGCTATCAGGGACTCTCGCGCCTCGACGCGGATCGCGCCCGGTTCACGCACTTTTCCGCCGACCCGGCCGACCCGGCGAGCATCAGCAGCAACTACGTCTACGTGATGCACGAAGACGAGTCCGGGCGGCTCTGGTTCGGCACCGGCAACGGACTCAATCTCTACGACGAGGCAACGGGCGCGTTCCGGCACTTCCGCGAAGACGCGGGCCTTCCGAACAACGTCGTCGCAGGAATCGCGCCTTCTTCGAACGGTCGTTTCTGGCTCAGCACGAACCGCGGACTGGCGGAATTCGACCCGGAGCGCGGCGCGGTCGTGCGCACGGTCGACGCGTCCCAGGGAGCGCAGAGCAATCTCTTCTCGGAGGGCGCGTACGCCACTCTCGAAGGCGGACAGCTCGCGTTCGGCGGCGTCAACGGGTTCAACGTCTTTCATCCGGACAGCGTTCTCTTGCACGATCAACCCCCCGAAGTCGCCGTGACTTCGTTCTGGGATCAGCGCGGCGCGCGCGCGCCGGTCGACGTGGTATCGCCGTCTCCCGTTCGCCTGCCGCACGACCGGAATCAGGTCGCGATCGGATTCAGCGCGTTCGATTTTCACGCGCCGGAAAAGACGCAGTTCGAATACCGGCTGCTCGGGAAGCGCGCGGACGGGAACGACGGCAGCGGCTGGACCCTCGCCGGTTCGGAACGATACGCGCCCTATACGAACCTCGCGCCGGGCGAGTACACGTTCGAAGTACGCGCGCGAAACGCGGGCGGCGAATGGAGCGCGCAGCCGGCCCGTCTCTCGCTCACGATCGACCCGCCGTTCTGGCGTACCGCGTGGTTCGCGATGCTTGCCACGCTCGCGATCGGCGGCACGCTGTTTCTCACGCACACGCTGCGCGTTCGTCGCAAGCTCGCGGTCGCAGAGGCCATTCAGAGCGCGCGACTGGAAGAGGCGGAAATCGTGCGTAAGAAAGCCGCGGCCGATTTTCATGACGAACTCGGGCACCGGCTCGCGAAGATCGCGCTCTTCAGCGAAGTCATCAAGAATCGCATGACGAACGCTTCGGTCGACATCCGCGACTACCTGCAGAAGATCATTCGGGAGTCGCACACGCTTTCGAACGACACGCGCGACTTCATCTGGTCGCTCGGCTCCGAAGAAAAGACGCTGCGTGACCTTGCCGCGTATCTCCGCGACTTCGGGAACGAACTCTACGATCGCACCGACATACGCTTTCGGTTCGAAGGTTGGGACGAAGACCTCGACCGCATTCTGCTGCCGATCGACGTGCGCAGACATACGACGGCGATCTTCAAGGAGGGCATGACGAACGCGCTGAAACACGCGTCGTGCAGCGAAGTGACGCTCCGGATCCGCGTGATCGGCGACCTCTACGAGATTTCGCTTCGCGACGACGGCGTCGGCTACACGCGCCCGAATGAAGACGACGGCAACGGACTCAAGAACATGGAGAACCGCGCCCGTAAGATCCAGGGCGAGATTCAGTTCAAGTCGGAGCCCGGGTCCGGCTCGCGCATTCAGCTCGTTCGGAGGTCGGAATGACGAATGACGAAGCCGGCGAACGCACCGACACGATTCGCGTCAGCCTGGTCGAGGACGACGACGAGATCCGTGACGCGCTCGCGATCCTGATCGACGCCACCGAGGGAATGACGTGTCATTCGACGTTCGGCGACTGCGAGTCGGCGATCGAAAGCGTTTCGAAGGATCCGCCCGATGTTCTCATGATGGATATCGAACTGCCCGGCATGTCCGGCGTGGAGGGCGTGCAGAAGATCAAAACCGCGCAGCCCGGCATCGACATCATCATGCTCACCATTCACAAGGACGACGATCTCGTCTTCAAGTCGCTCTCGCTCGGCGCTACCGGTTATCTGCTCAAGGACTCGCAACCCGACGATATTCTGCGCGCGATTCGCGACGTGCGGAGCGGCGGTTCGCCCATGAGTTCCCAGATCGCCCGCCGAATCGTCGTTTCGTTTCGCAAAGCGGAGGAATCGCCGCTCACCAAGCGCGAAACGGAGGTGCTCGAGAAGCTCTGCGAGGGCCACAGTTACAAGATGATCGGAGCGGATCTTTTCGTCAGCGAGGAGACCATTCATTTTCACATCAAGAATATCTATCAGAAACTGCAGGTCCATTCGAAGTCGGAAGCAGTCGCCAAAGCCTTGCGCGACAGGCTGATCTAGCGCGCCCCCCCGAAAAACTACCTGTTTCGGTAGTAGCCGCGAACCCCTCTTTTCGGGATCATCAAGTACAGAAACAAGCCGACTGGAGGGTGCTTTTCATGAAACGACTACTGACTGCCGCGACGGTGGCGCTTCTTGCGCTTACGCTCGCCGCACCGGCCGAATCCCAGGTCTTCTCGACCATCGCCGATTCCTCGAACGGAATCGTGTCCGACAACGGG
>JABDJQ010000469.1 GCA_013002425.1 Gemmatimonadota bacterium | reverse complement strand
CGCGGCCGTCATTGCGGGGGGGCTCGACATCAGTCCGAAAGTGATTCGGTTCGACATGCCGATCATGCTCGCGGTCGCGCTCGTCTGCATTCCGGTCTTCTGGACCCGAGGGGTCATCACGCGCATGGAAGGCGGGCTCTTCGTCCTGTACTACGGCCTCTACACCACCTACATCGTTCTCTCCGCAACGCATCATCCGACCCTGCCCGGCTACCGGCGCATACTGCTGTTCGTGGTCATGCCGCTCACGCTGATCGCACTCGTGATCGGAATCGTCGGAAGCGTGCGGGCGCGCCGGGACGGGAACGGCGGATCAGCCGGCTGAGAGCCCGCGGCTCCCCGGCGCGTCGACCGGCGTCCCGGCGCGACAGAGGGGACAGGCGTCCGCCTCGTAGACGGGCAGGGAGAGCGTGGCGATGGCATGGAACGGCACCGGAAAGCGGGCGCCTTCCGATCGATCGATCAGGCAACCGACCGCCACACACTCGGCCCCCGCCCGCTCCACGGTTTCAAGCACGAGGCGAACGGATCCCCCGGTTGTAATGATGTCTTCGACGACGGCTACGCGCATTCCTCTGCGGAGCGCGAATCCGCGGCGCAGTTCGAACCGATCGTTCTTACGCTCGGCGAAGAGGCTGCGCACGCCGAGAGCCCGGGCCGTTTCATGGCCGATGATCAAGCCCCCGGTCGCGGGAGAGAGCACGATTTCGGGCCGTTCCGGCTCGAGCAGCGCGGCGAGCGCCTCCCCGGCGCGCGCCGCCCGGACAGGATCGGACAGAAAGAGCGCCGACTGCAGATAACACGCGCTGTGCTTCCCCGACCGCAGCACGAAATGGCCGTCGAGCAGCGCCTTCATCTCCCTGTACCCCTGCAACAGCTCCTCAGACTTCACGGATCTCCTCCTGCATGCTTTCGAGTGCGGCGCGCGGATCGTCCGCGCGCGTGATCGCGCGGCCGACGACGAGCAGATCCGACCCCCCCGCGGCGGCGGCGGCCGGCGTCGAAACGCGCGCCTGATCGTCGCGCGCGCCTCCGGCAGGGCGAATTCCAGGCGTCACACAGAGGAAATCGACCCCGCACGCTCTTTTCACGTCCGCGGCCTCCGCCGCGGCGCAGACGACGCCGTCGAGACCGCATTCCCGGGCCAGGAGCGCTCGCTCGACCACGAGCCGGCCGCCCGCGGGCTCACTCGTAAGGACGGTAACGGCGAGGACGCGCGCCTCCGGCGGCTTCGCCTCGTGAGCGCGCCGCATCATCGCCTCGCCCCCGGCTGCGTGAACGTTAATCAGGTCGGCCCCGGTCTCCCCTGCGGCTCTCACGGCGCCGAACACGGTCGCCGGGATATCATGGAACTTGAGGTCGAGGAATACGCGATAGCCCTGCTCTTTCAGCGAGCGCACGATAGACGGCCCCTCACGCGTATACAGCTCCAGCCCGACCTTCACCCACGAGAGCGAGGGTCCGAGACCGCGCGTCAATCGAAGCGCTGATTCCCCCGTCAGACCATCGAGCGCGACTATGATCTCGGCCATGAGATTCCGCTTTTTCATTCGATCGCCCTATTCTTCCTATTGCGACATGAAGTATCGCGCATTAATAGTCGGATTTTCTTGACAAGTTCATGTAGAATTGAATAAATAGTTGAAGACGCATCAACAGTGAACATCTCAAAGAAGATATTCGCCGGCGTCATGAGCCGTAACTTGCAAGGAGAATTCAGATGGCTTCCAAAAAGACTTCCATTGGCGCCTGGTCCCGTTTGTCTCAGACGTACCAGATCGCGCAAAAGCACTGTCGCGACGCCCTTCGAACGAGCGGACTTACGCAGCCCCAGTTCGAAGTCATGGCCCAGATTTCCGATGAAGAGGGCATTCCTCTCACGCGAATCGGCGAAAACATGAACGTGACGGGCGGGAACATCACCGGCATCGTCGATCGCCTCGAGCGCAACGGCCTTGTGAAAAGGAAACGCGACGGCGAAGATCGCCGGATCATCCGCGCGTTCTTCACGGCAAAGGGTAAGCGTCTCTACCAGAAGGCCACTCCTTCGTACGACCGCTTCCTGAAGTCGGCTTTCGGCTCGACGAGCGACGCCGAACTGAAACGCCTCGAAAAAAGCCTGACGAAACTCAAGCTCACGGACTAATCACGGAGCGATGAGCGGGGGCGGAAGGGAAAGCGGATGATCGTCTGCCTCGTCCCTTCCGCCCCGTCAGCGATGAATTCGCATTGATAGGCGGCGGCAAGCGCCGGCCCTTCGAACGCCGGATCCGTGCTCGACATCACGCGCGCATCCCTCACGCGTCCGAAGCCGTCCACATCCACTTCGACTTCCACCTCGCCCGAACCGAGACCCGTTCCCCTCGGGTAATCGGGCTCCACGCGCCTGATGATCCGAACCGGGCCGGGGGGGCCGGCGAATACGCGTTTCGTCGTATCCGGCACTTCCACCTCGCCCTCTCCGGGGAACACGCGCACGCGCCCGAACTGACGGACCGCGGCTTCCTTCTTCGCCTCTTCCGGTGCGCCGTGCACGGCATCGTATCGGGCGATCCACTGTTGGAGCGAGTCTTCCGGCACGCGAATCGTGCGCATGTCCAGCAGCTCCGTCGCCAGGCTGCTGCGCGGATACTCGCGAATCACTTCCTTCCGCAATGAGTCCGGATTCTCGTGGCCCACGCCCTCGGCTTCGATCAGGTACGCCTTCGCCGCTTTCGCAAGCGGCGCGTAGTCCGAGTTCGGATAGTACGTCGTGACACGGTCGTAATGGTTGTATGCGTTCTTTGCTTCCTTGAAATGGAAGTATGCGTTCTCCCCGAGCAGGAACTCGATTTCCGCCGTGTCGACCTCCGACGTGTTGAAGCGCGCCTGCAGGCTCAGATGCTCGCTCAGGGCGCTCGCGATACGAACCGACTCCTTCTTGAGTTCGGGATCCTGCGCGAGCACGGCCACTTTCGAAAAGGCCGTGGAAGCGGAGTCCTTCCGATTGAACTGATAGAGTTGAAGTTCGCCGAGGGAGAACGCGAGCCGACCGGATTCGTCGCCCGGCGGTGCGGACGCGAGATTCTCGTAGTAGAGGCGCGCGGCTTCGTCGAAACGTCCCTCCTTCTCGAGCGTCCTGCCGATCTCGTGCGCGATCCGGATCGAATCGCTCTTCGCCGTGACGTCGACACGCGTCTGGTAGAGAAGATCGTACGCGTCGTCGAAGTTGTCCGCGTCCCGAAGCACGGCCGCCATGCGCAGCATCGTGTCCAGGCGTTCGGTTTCGTGCAGCGTGACGATGCCGAGCCGTTCTTCGTAGCGATCGAGCGCGAGATCCGTCTCTCCGAGATTCGCGTACGCCTCCCCCAGCATCAGAAGGGCGTCACCTCGCTCCGTGCCGGAAGCGCCGCTTTTCAGAAACTCTTCGAGTCCCTCGACGGCCGCTTCGTACTCGCCCTGCTTGAACTGCACCTTGGCCAGCAGGTAGGTGGCCTGCTTCCGATAGCCGCTCTTCTCCTTCTCCCCGATCGACTCGAGCACCGTCATCGCGTCTTTGTAACGCTCGAGTTCGAGAAGAGTCTGCGCCTTGTAGTAACGGCTTTCGGCGAGGAGCTTCTTGTCTTTCGACACGGTGGAGAGTTCTTCGAACTTGCGGATCGCCGCGAGATAGTCGCCCTTCGCGTACATGCACTTGCCCATCAGCAGCACGGCATCGTCGACCCATTTCGAATCGGGGTATTCGAGAATGACCTTCGCGCACTTCTTCATCGACTGTTCGTAGAGATCGAGACCGGTGGCCGCACGACGCTCTTCGGGCACGCGCCGCCGCGCTCTTTCCGCGTCCGCGTAGAACTCCTTCGCGTGAAAGAACGTGTTGTAGTAAGCGCATCCGCTCGCGAGCGCGCCGATCAGCAGCAGAGAAGCAAACAGTCGTTTCATGAAACCATGGTCGCGGGGCGGTCCTCGGAAGACGTCCCCTCGTCGGAAGGGATCATCTCCTCACCTAAGAATAACGCTTTTACGACTCCGAACAACCGTTCTCCGCCGAATGCCGTATTGCGCGAGATCGAGTGGAGCCGGCCGGGGTCGACCACCCATGATTCCTCCGGGGCGAACAGCGTCAGAGCCGCCTCTTCTCCCTCGCGGATCCCCCTGTGTTCGCGTCCGAGCACACCGGAAGGGCCCGCCGTGAGGCGCTCGATCACCGTTTCCAGGGTAAGGTGGCCGGGCCGGACACAATGCGTAACGAGCACGCCGAGGGCCGTCTCGAGACCGAGCACGCCGAACGGCGCTCTGTCGAACTCCGCTTCCTTTTCATGCACCGGATGCGGCGCGTGGTCGGTCGCGATCACCTCCAGCACGCCTTCCGCCACGCCGCGCCTGAGGGCCTCTCGATCGGCCGACGTACGGAGCGGCGGGTTCATCTTGCGATTCGTGTCGTAGCCGGTCAGGGCTTCGTCCGTAAGCGCGAGATAGTGCGGGGCCGTTTCCGCTGTCACGTTCAGACCGCGTTCCTTTGCGCGGCGTACGAGTTCGACTCCGCCGGCGCTCGAAACATGAAGCACGTGCAGGCGTCCGCCGGTCAGCGCGGTCAGTTCGATGTCGCGCGCGATCCCGATCTCCTCCGCCTGCTTCGGAATCCCCTTCAGCCCGAGGCGCGTGCTTACGACACCCTCGTTCATGACGCCGTTACGCGAAAGCGAGCGGTCTTCGGGATGCGTGAAGATCGGGATTTCGAACTGCTGCGCGTACTCGAGCGCACGGCGCATCAGGCTCGAATCGCTCACGGGATCGCCGTCGTCACTCACGCCGACCGCTCCCGCATCGACCATTTCGCCGAATTCCGCGAGTCGCTCGCCCGCGCGGCCGCGCGTGATGCAACCGATCGGCATCACTTCGACGGGCCCGTACTTGAGCGCCTGGTCGATCACGTATCGCACCATCGCGTGATTGTCGAGCGGGGGATCCGTGTTCGGCATGCAGGCGACGGCGCCGAAGCCGCCCGCCGCAGCCGCGCGCACGCCGCTCTCGATCGTTTCCGCGTACTCGCGCCCCGGCTCGCGCAGATGCACGTGGATGTCGATGAACGACGGACAGAGAACCATTCCCGCCGCCTCGATCACTTCATGATCGCCTTCGACCGCAAGCCCCATGCCGATCTTCGCGATTTTCCCGTTTTCGATCAGAAGATCCGCGACCCGGTCGACACCACGGTCGGGATCGAGCAGCCGGGCATCCTTAATTAGCCAGCGCATGATCTGTCTCCCCTCCTGCCAAGAGGTATAAAACCGCCATTCGAACCGCCACTCCGTTCGTCACCTGATCGAGGATCACGGAGCGGGGACCGTCGGCTACTTCGGGCGCCATTTCGATGCCGCGGTTGATCGGGCCGGGATGCATGATGAAGCTGTTCGCTTTCATGCGGTCGGCGCGCGACCGCGTAAGACTGAAGTGGCGCGCGTACTCGCGGCTCGAAGGGAGAAAGCTCTCGCCCTGCCGTTCCTTCTGGATCCGGAGCACCATGATGATATCCATTTCGTCGATCAGATCGTCGAGGCGCGGATGGATCTTCGCGCCCAGGTCCTCGATCCCGGGCGGAAGCAGCGTGCGCGGAGCGCAGAGCGTGACGTCGGCGCCCATCGTACGCAACGCCCAGATGTTCGACCGCGCGACCCTGCTGTGCGCGATGTCGCCGAGGATCGCGACCTTGAGCCCCTCGAACGTCGGGAGGTGCTGCCGGATCGTGAACAGATCGAGAAGCGCCTGGGTCGGGTGCTCGTGACAGCCGTCGCCGGCGTTGATGACCGCAACGTCACAGCGGGACGCGAGAAAGTGCGGCGCGCCTGCCGCGGAGTGCCGCACGATCAGAAAATCGACCTTCATCGCTTCCACATTATGAATCGTATCGATCAGCGATTCGCCCTTTTCGCTGCTCGACCCGCTGGGGGAGATCGAGACCGAGTCGGCCGAAAGCCGCTTCTCCGCGAGTTCGAACGAAAGCCGCGTACGCGTGCTCGGCTCGAAGAACAGGTTCACCGCGGTGAGCCCGCGAAGCGACGGTACTTTCGGAATCTTGCGATCGAGGATCTCCTTGAACGTTTCCGCCGAATTGAGAAGGGTCTCGATTTCAGTGCGTGAGACTCCCTCCATTCCGAGAAGATGTTTGCGCGCTAGCTTCACGATTCCCTCCGGGTGACGACGATGCCGTCCTCTTCTCCTTCCACTTCATCCAGCTTTACGTGCACGATCTCGTCCGAAGTCGTGAACAGATCTTCGCCGACGAAATCTGCGGCCACGGGCAGTTCGCGATGTCCCCGGTCGACGAGCACCGAAAGCCAGATCCTGCGCGGCCGGCCGAAGTCGATCAGCGCGTCGAGCGACGCGCGCACGGTGCGGCCGGTGTAGAGAACGTCGTCGACCAGAACGATGACCTTGTCCTCGACGTCGAACAGAATCTCGGTCCCCTTTACGACGGGCTGCTTGGCCACGGTCTGGAGGTCGTCCCTGTAGAGCGTGATATCGAGGATGCCGAGCGGAACGCGCGTCCCTTCAATCTTCTCGATTTCGTCCACGATGCGCACGGCAAGATGCGCGCCTCGTGTTCTGACACCGACGATCGCGAGATCCTTCGTGCCCCGGTTCTTCTCCAGAATCTGGTGTGCCAGTCTGGTCACGGCCCACTGCAACTCACGCCGTCCCATGACGGATCGCTCAACCTTCATTACGCAATCTCCCTCTCTTCACGGGCGGGAAATGCCCAAAAAAAAGCTCCGGCAACGCTGCCGAAGCGCTTCACATTCGAATGATTCGAAACGGCCTGGTTACGCCGCATGGACTTCTTCCTTTCGAGCAACGGTTTCGAAGAACTCCGTGAGCAGCTCCTCGAGAATCGCGCGTGTCGGAACGAGATTGATCCGGTTCCGAAACGCGGAAGCTCCTTCGAGCCCCTTCGTATAGGCGGAAAGGTGACGGCGAAACTCGGGAATCCCGCGCTTCTCGTCCCTGTCTTCGATCTGGAGGTCGAGATGCTCGAGGCAGATCTGCAGTCGTTCGCGGGGGGTCGGGTCAGGAAGAGACGTTCCGGTCTGCATCCAGTGCGCGATCTGACGGAAGATCCACGGGTTTCCGATGGCGCCCCGTCCCACCATGACAGCCGCGCAACCGGTCTCCTGCATCCGCTTCCCGGCTGTCGCCGCGTCGGTCACGTCGCCGTTCCCGATGATCGGAACGCGCGAAACGGTCTGCACGGCTTCTCCGATCCGCTCCCAGTTCGCGACGCCCTGATATCCCTGAGCCCGCGTGCGTCCGTGGATGCTGAGCGCGTCCACTCCTTCGCCGTCCGCGATGCGCGCGATCTCCTTCACGACGATCGTGCCTTCGTCCCATCCGGTGCGCATTTTGGCGGTCAGCGGAATGTCGATCGCCTTCCGCGTCGCCTGGATGATCTTTTTGACGCGGGCGGTATCACGAAGGAGCGCGGCTCCCTTGTCTTTCTTTACGAATTTCGGGACCGGGCAGCCGAAGTTCAGATCGATCACGTCCGGGTTCACCTGGTC
>JABDJQ010000454.1 GCA_013002425.1 Gemmatimonadota bacterium | reverse complement strand
GTCATGAGCACGTTCGTGAAGCCGCCGCCGTCGATCGCGTAATGCATGCGGAGCGAATCGTTGACGATCGGGTCGGGCGACGTGATCACGGCCGTTACGGTGTAAGGGCCGACCGTGTCCTGCGTGTTCGCGAGCGGCGTGTGCTGGATCGAAAGGCCGACCGGATCGGCGAGATGCGCGATCGTGGCGATGCAAGCTTTCGTGACTTCCCAGCCGAACGTGTACTTGTTGTTGTCCGACGTGTCGCAGTCGACGTGATAGCACGGATACGACGCGTATTCGGATTCGATCGCGAGAAACGCCGGGAAGCCTTCGTTCTGGAACGGCACGTGATCCGAGCCGAAGCTGAAGAACGTCTGTACGGTGTTCAGCGTCGTGAACTCGGTGCAGGCGTCGTCCATGACGTCCATGAGCGCGGCCCACGCGTTTTCGCCTTCGATGTCGATCTGATACTGCGCGTTGTACCACGCGATCATGTCGCAGTTCACGACGCCGAGAATGTTGTCGCCCGCATTCGCGGCCGCCGCGGCGTAATGCTCGCTGCCGAAGAGCCCCTGCTCCTCGCCCGTGAACGCGATGAACTTGATCGTCGATTTGAATTCGTAGTCTTTCAGAATTTCGGCCGCGTGAAGCACCGCGGCTGTTCCACTCGCGTTGTCGTTCGCGCCGGGCGCCGGGTTATGCGGCGAGCTCTGCGCGCGCGAGTCGAGATGCCCGCCGATGATGTAGATGTTGTCCGGCGTCTCGCTCCCCGTGATCGTGGCGACGACATTCCGCGCGTCCGTTCCCGAGAACGAATACGGGTCGAACTGCGCCGGAATCCCCATCGCCTGAAAACGCTCGAGCACGTAGCGTTCCGCCGTGTCGCACTGCGCGTTGTCGGTCCAGCGCGTCGTGATCGTAAACGGATTCCCCGAGACCAGGATCGAGTTCTCGCCGCTCAGGTTGTCGACCCAGGTCTTGAGCGCGTTCGAGTCGACCTGCGCGACGATGTCCGAAATGATCGGCTTGAAGGTCGTGGCCGCGGCCTTGTCGCGTGCCGGCGCCTGCACGATCGGACGACGAATCGCGCGCTTCCGCAGATTCTGCAGTTTGATGTCCATGTGCTGGTCGCCGTGGTCGATATGCGGGAATTCGTCGGTCGACTCCGTGAGCAGAGAACGTCCGCGCGCCCAGATGATGCGCGCGCCGGGCGCGGCCGTGCTGAAGTCGACGTCAGCGATTCCGAACGAAGTGCCCTTCTCGTAACCGAGCGTGTGACGTTTGTCCGCGTCGAGATCGTACGGCCCGTCGACAGTCCAGCCCGCGCCCGCGAGCGTCGCGGCGGAGGCGGCGTCGCCGAGTACGAACATTTCCGGAGTGCGGTCGAATACTTCGGCGCCCAGGCTCCATGCCGTTTCGATCGATGCGCCGCCCGGGATCGTTGCCACCCAGACGCGGTCGAGCGCGGTCGCGGGTGCGGCGTGAAGGACCGCCCCGAGAACGAGGACCAGCAATGCCA
>JABDJQ010000405.1 GCA_013002425.1 Gemmatimonadota bacterium | reverse complement strand
GAGTAACATGTTCCCGACCTCCCGTTACGACGCCGCGTTGCCGAGCGTGCGCATCACGAACGAAGCGATCAGCAGAATCATGAACACGAAGAACAGAATCTTGGCGATCCCGGCGAATGCGACTGCGAAGCCGCCGAATCCGAAGACGGCGGATACGAGTGCGAGAAGAAAAAATGTAAGTGCCCAACCCAGCATGACGGCCTCTCCTTTTGCCTGGAGGAATTGATTGCGGTCTGAAAGGAATGAGTTGCAAGGGGCGTGCCGGAACGCGCGAAATGCCGGCAGAGCGCGCGGAAGGGCATTCGGCGGCATTCTCCCGCGCAATGGGCGAGGCGGCTTCCGCGCCGGAATCGGCGGCAGGAGACGGACCGTTCCGGTAAGAAATGCTGACCGGCGGTAAGGAATGCCGGGAAGCACCCCCGGGCGGGCATGCCCGGCGGGTGCAGGGAGAGCGGTCCGCCACGCACGTGATCCCGGCTCGACCTCTCAATAATAGTAGAAGGCAGGAAAGAACGATCGTGCAGGACACGAAGCGGTACGGATCCTGCAATTCGCTTGCTGCAGAGATCGAAGAGTCTTTCGATCGGAGAGAGTCAGATCAACAGCAACCGTAACGAAGGAGAGATGATAATGCGTACTCCCGTGATCGCCGGTATCGCGCTTCTCGCCATTGGCGTCGTCGGTTTCGTCCTGGGCGGCGTTTCGATTCCCACTGACAGGGACACGGCCGAAATCGGGCCGATGGAAATTTCGGTTACCCACGAAGAGAGGATTCCGCTTTCGCCGATCCTGTCCGGGGTTTCGATTCTCGCCGGTGCCATTCTCGTCGGCGCCGGGGCCCGCAAGTCGTAGCGCCGCGCGGGCAGAGCCGGTGGGCGTTCCCACCGTCATTCGCGAAGGGCGGCTCGCAGCTTCGCGACGTCCACCGGTTTCGGAAAGATCGCGTCGGCGCCTGCGAGCGATGACACGTGATCGATTTCGGAAGAGCCGCTCAGAATGAAGATCCGGCAGGACGCATCAGTCCGGGAAGTCTGCACCTTGTCGACGACCTCGTAACCCGAAATGTCGGGAAGATCGAGATCGCAGAGAACGATGTCCGGCTGAAACGAGTCGTGAAGCGCGAGTCCCGATCGTCCGTCGCATGCCACCTGCACTCGATGCCCGTCGAGTTCGAGAATTTTCTTCAGGCCGTTCGCGGTCGCCTCGTGATCTTCGACAATCAGAACCCGGCGCCCTGCCTGCCGTTCCCCGTGATCCTCGGACGGCGCACTCCTTGTTTCTGTCTTGTCCGGTCGATCGTCGGTCCGCGGCAGAAAAAATCGAAACTCCGCCCCCTTGCCCGGGCCGTCGCTGTGAACTTCGAAACGGCCGCCGTGCATCTTCACGATCGCCTCGGAGATCGCGAGCCCGAGGCCGAGCCCCTGCTCGGCGTTCCTGGCCGGGCGCACTCCCTGACGAAACGGCTGAAACAGCGTCGAAAGCTCGTCGGGCGGGATTCCCATACCCGAATCCCTTACGAAGATCGCGAACTCGGCGGGATCGTGTGAGGGGCGTATGCCGACCGAAACGCGCCCGCCGCTCTTCGTAAACTTCACCGCGTTCCGAATCAGATTGCTGAGCACCTGGCGAATGCGTGTGGGATCCGCGTGCGTGAAGTTTTCTTCGGCAGGGCAGTCGATCACCATCTCGAGCCCCTTCACTTCGACGGACCAGCGAAGGTCTTCCGCGATCGAGGAGATCAGTTCGCTTGCGTTCACGACCTCCGGTTCGATCGCGAGCGTGTCGGTTCCCGCGGCGGAGAGATCGACGAGGTCATTGACGATGCGCGTGAGATCCGTGAGCTGCCGGGACATCGACTCTTCCACTTCCCGGAGCCAACCCGGGAGCGTTTCTTCCATTCGTAGCTGCTCCACATGAAGCGCGAGCGCGCCGAGTCCGTTTCGAAATTCGTGACTCAGCACGCGCAGAAAGCGCTCCTTGGTCGCGTTGCTCTCCTCGAGGTCGCGATTCAGATCGAGAAGCTGCAGGTTCCATGTTCTCAGGCGCTCGTGCGTGACCAGCAGGTCCTGATTCTGGAGAATGATCTCGTGCGTGGGAGAAGAGGGAAGCTCGCTCTGAAGATGTTCCCGCATGGCATCGATGGCGGACCCGGACAGCTTCGGTCCCTGCGGCGGCAGCGGCTCGGCAATCGTAGCCAGTGTCCCGCTTGAGGAAGACTCGATCGCGAAACCTTCGGACAGATTCGAAACGCCGCGCACGCCGAACCCCGAGCGGGAGGGATGGATTTCCGCCTCGACCAGGCTTTCGACATCGGCGATGCCGGGGCCGCCGTCGCGCACGACGATCCTGAGCTCGGTCGGCGAGACCGAGGGAGCCAGCTGAAAGTCGATCGTGGCTTCTTTCGCGTGATGCTGCGCGTTCCAGGCGAGTTCGGAAACGGCTGTCGCAATCCGTATCTGATTCAGAGAATCGAAGCCGAGGAGGCCCGTAATCTGACGGGCGCGCTGCCGCGCGGCGATGACATCGGTTTCGGAGTCGACGACGAGGTGGATGAGGCGGGCGTTTTCCTGATCGGTCATGACGCGCTCGAATCGTATTTCTGCAGCTTGTTGTAGAGAGTCTTCGGGCTGATGCCCAGTATGCGTGCCGCCTCCGTTCGATTACCGTCGCACGAGTCGAGGGTCGAGAGAATCAGGGATCGTTCCATTTCGGCGATTGTCGCGCCGGGTTTGATCGCGGGCTTCCGCTCCGCCGGTGTTCCGGCCGCAACGTCCGACGGCGGATGCAGCGCCGCCACGGCGGGCAGCGTTCCGTTCTCGCCCTCGATCGGAATGTGGGCATCGGTGATCATGTCGTCCGCCATGATATAGGCGCGCTGCACGATGTTCTTCAGCTCGCGTACGTTTCCCGGAAACGAATGTTGTTCCAGCTTTTCAATGGCGGGTCCCCCGAATTTCTTTTTCGCGCCCGTCTCGGCGTTCAGCGCATTCAGGAAGTGTTCGGCGATCGCATGCAGATCGTCGCCCCGTTCGCGAAGTGGAGGGAGGGCGATCGGGAAGACGTTCAACCTGTAGTAGAGGTCGGCGCGGAACTTCTCGTCGGCAACGGCGAGCGAAAGGTCGCGGTTCGTGGCGGAGATGACACGCACGTCGACCGTGGTCGCCTGATTGCCGCCGACGCGCGTGATCTGACCGGTTTCGAGCACGCGCAGCAGTTTGACCTGCAGATCGAGCGGCATCTCCGTGATTTCGTCGAGAAACAGCGTCCCCTTGTCGGCGCGCTCGAAAACGCCCTTGTGATCCGCGTTCGCGCCCGTGAAACTCCCCTTCACGTGTCCGAAGAGTTCGCTCTCGATCAGTGTGGGGGGAATCGCGCCGCAGTTGATCGCGACGAACTCCGCTCCCGCCCGCCTGCTGAGCTGGTGCACGGTCTGCGCGGCGAGTTCCTTTCCTGTCCCGCTCTCGCCGAAAACGAGCACGGCCGCGTCCGTGGGGGCAACGCGTTCGATCATGTCGTACACGGCCTGCATCGGCGGCGACGAACCGATCATGGGGCCGAACCGGCCGAGGTTGCGCAGCTCGGTGCGGAGGCTCTTCACTTCGTTCTGCAGTTCGCGTGTCCGTCGCACTCCCGCCAGCAGCGTACGCAGCCGGGCCGTGTCGATCGGCTTCGTGAGGTAGTCCGTGGCCCCCGCGCGCAATGCTTCGATTACGCTGTCGACGGTCGCGTTTCCGGTAATCAGAACGATCTCGGACGAAGCCGCCGTTTCTTCCGCAAGCAGGTCCGTACCCTGCCCGTCGGGCAGCTCCAGATCCGTCAGAATGACGTCGGGAACGCGGGTCTCGAGCGCCGCGCGCGCCCCGGCCAGGTTTTCGCAGGTATCGACGGTGAAGTCCTCGCGCTCCACGAGTTTCGCGAGGCCTTCACGCGATGCGCGGTCGTCCTCGACGACCAGGGCCGTCAGCTTGCTCACGCGTTGCCGCCTTTCTCGAGAATGATGGCAAGTGATCGCGCGGGTTCCGCAGATCCCGGCGTCACGCTCCAGCCGCCCGCCGCAAAAGCATCCTGCAGCGACGCGATGTCGATCTTCCCGCCGGTTTCGCCTGCGTCCGCCTCTTGCCATGTGCAGTTCATGGAATAGCGATCTGGTTCGTCCCTGCCGACCACCGTCACTTCCGTGTCCGGGCGTGCGAAATCGATGAGGTCGAACAGCAGGTGGAGAAGCGGAAGGGTGGGCGAGCCCGCGTCATTTCCCGCGGCGAGCGTACCCGTGAACGGATCGAGCGTGACGGCAAGCGGTCGCCCTCGCTTCCGCGCGAAGATCGCGGCGAGGTTCATCGCGGCGTCCCACTCCGCCGCAAAGCCTCCGCGTTCCCGCGTTCCCTTCCCCCGCGGTCCGCCTGCCGCGGCTACGCGCTCCATTTCTTCGAGGGAAGCCGTTACGGCGTCGATCGCGGTCCGGATCTCGCGCACCCCCTCTCCGATCTCGCTGCCGGACGGAGTTTCCGGCCCCGCCGACGCCTGGATCAGCTCCAGGTGAATCGCCGCCGTATTGAGCGCCCCGCGCAGGTCGTGCGCCCAGAACGGCGCCAGACGGGCCCAGATGCCGCCCAGAAGGGCGTGCTGCTGCTTGGAATTCATGATTTCAGGTCCCCGGCTGAATGGAGATTCTTCCGGTAAATGTTACCGGAACTTCGCCGGAACCGCCAGACCCATTGCCGGGTACTGAACGACTAACACGCGCGATGAGCGTGATTTAGGATCGCCTTTCTCTGCTGGCACGCGGTTTGCAGTTCCTCGGGGTGTCCGGGGAGATCACTCGGTCCATTCAGTAATCGAAAGGAGAGTTCATTCCATGAAACGCCTACTCACTACGGCAGCCGGCCTCTTGATTCTTGCGAGTCTCGTCACGGCGCCGCCGGCGGCGGCCGACTCCGAAACGAAGGCCGAAAAGAAGTACTCGAAAGAAATGAGCGAGGACGCGGAACGCGCCATGAAGGCCGGTACCGTTCTCGATGAAATGATGAACGCGGACGACCACGCCATTCCGGAAGATCTGCTCGAACGGGCGACCGGGATCGCGGTCATTCCGCACGTCGTGAAGGGCGCGATGGGCGTCGGCGGTCGCTACGGGAAGGGCCTCGTGGCAACGCGCGGCGAAAACGGCATCTGGCACGCCCCCTCGTTCGTCCATGTCGGCGGCGCGAGCTGGGGACTGCAGTTCGGCGTGGAAGCGGCTGACCTGATTCTCGTATTCACGGAAGCCGACGGCGTCGAGGCGCTGATGGAAGACAAGCTGAAGCTCGGTGGGAGCGCCGGTGTAGCCGCCGGTCCGCTCGGGCGCCATGCCGAGATCGGCATGAACGTCACGATGGACTCCGGCATCTATTCGTACTCGCGCAGCAAGGGTCTGTTCGCCGGCGTCGCGATCGAAGGCGCCGTCCTTACGATCGACGACGATGCCAACGCCCGCGTCTACGGTGAGGACAAAACAGCCGAACAGATCGTGGATAGCCACGCGTATCCGGCCCCCGTGAAACCGTTCATGGACGCCGTGAAGCGCCATTCGCCCGCGATCAAGATCAGGAGCTGACCGCGTCCCTGAGACGCTCGACATAGAGTAGCGAAGCTCCGCCCGGGCTCTTCGGAGCCCGGGCGCTTTTTGGAGCCCGGGCGCTTTTTCTGACAAGGAGAACCGAAATGGACGACTTGAAACAACTTCTCGACATGGAAAAGATCGCAAATGAAATCGTCGCGTTCCTCCCGAACCTGGCGGCGGCCCTGATCGTGCTCGGTCTGTTTGTCTCCATCTACTGGATCACGAACAAGCCGTTGCGTCTCGGTCTCAAGCGCGCGGGGATCGACCACACTCTGGTCCGCCTGCTCGTCTCGAACGTGTACAAGTTTACGGTAGTCGGTTTCGGCGTGGTCATGGCCGCCGGTCAGGTCGGCATCAATATCGGCGCCGCGCTAGCCGGGATCGGGGTGGCCGGAATCGCGATCGGTTTCGCCGCAAAGGATTCGCTCGCGAACACGATTGCCGGCTTTCTCATCTTCTGGGACAAGCCGTTCGTCGTCGGCGACTGGGTCACCGTGGCCGACCAGTACGGGCGCGTCGCGAACATCACGCTGCGCAGTACCCGCATTCGGACCAACCGCAATACTTATGTGATCATTCCGAATCAGAAGATCATCGACGAAGTGCTCACGAACCATTCGAAGAACGGCAACACGCGCATCGACGTGCCGGTCGGCATCGGTTACGGCGAATCCGTATCCGAAGCGCGCCGGACGCTCCTGCAATGCGTGGCCGGGCACGGCGACGTGCTCGACGACCCCCCGCCGGCCGTCGTCGTCAACGGGCTCGGGGCTTCCAGCGTCGATCTGCTGGTTCAGGTGTGGATCGGAGAATCGGAGAAGGAACGCCGCGTGTACCGCGAAGTTACTGAGATGACCAAGAGCGCACTCGACAAGGCCGAGATCGAGATTCCGTTCCCGCAGCGAACGCTGCATGTGTCGGAGAGCGTACGGATCGCGTCGTAGTCGCGTGCGAGGAATCGCGTGCGCGGCAGCCCGCTGAGGATCAGTGCGTGTGCCCGGAGTGGCCGCTGTGGCCGGCGTGAGGACCGTGGCTGTGCGCGTGCTCATGCGCGTGGCCGTGTGCATGACCGTTCGCTCCGTGCGCGTGCACGGTTTCGGGGAACACGGCCGCCCATTGCAGGTCGATCATGGCAGCGCGTCGCTCGTGTTTCCGCGCCTGCCGATCGTAGTCCTGCGAGGCCCCCTCATCGGCCAGTTGACGACAGAGCGCGGCGAGTCGACGTTCCAGTTCGGGACGTTCGCGTTCCGCTGTTGCCGCACGAAGCAGAGTCATTCCCTCCCGCACGTCACCACGGGCGACCAGAACTTCCGCCCGTTCGACATCCGTGATCCACCAGCCGGGAAATGCGCGGTCCGCGGCGTCACAGAGCGAGAGCGCCGACTCGATATCGCCGCGATGGCGTGCGTTCCGCGCGCGCTGCAGCAGAAGCCACGCCTTCGGATAGGCGCGCGCGCCATGATACGCGAGCGATGCCTGGCGATAGAGAAGCTCGGCCTCGTCCCACTGTTCCATGCGTGAGCGGAGCATCGCCAGGCGCGCGAGGCTCTTCATGTCCTTGCGAAGGCGTATGGACTCGCGATAGAACGCTTCCGCCTTCGAGAAGTCGCCCGCCTGCATCGCCACGTCGCCGCGAAGTCCCGCGATCGCCGCGCGCTCCCGCGTGTTCAGCAGCAGTTTCGTTTCGAAGATCGCGAGGTCGGCTTCGACTTCATCGAACCGGTGCATCGTGTAGTGAAGCGTCGCGCGCGTCAGAAACGGGCCCGCGCCCGCCGGCGCCAGTTCGAAAGCCCTCACGAGGAGGGACTCCGCCGACGCGTAGTCGGCGAAGCCTCCCGTGAGTCGCGCCCGTTCCTCAAAAGCAATCGATGCTTTCTCGTGATCCAGCGAGGAACGAGGCGCAGTCTGAAGACGCTCTTCGATCGCAGCAATTTCGGCGTCGAGACGGGATACTTCGGTCTCATAGCTCGGGAAACTCGTCGTATCCGCCACGACAATCGATCCTGCCCCCGCGATCGCCCCTATGATTAAAAGCGTCTTCATTCCGATGACTCCTGTTTCGTTCGTTTACGGCGTGTGCGGCGCGGCCAGATACGGGAACGTGCCGGAGAACGCCTTGTCGTTCGCGGTGGGGTTAACGGGCACGCCGGCGAGGGTCGTGGCCGTGTGCGGCCCCACACTGTTGCCTAGGTCGAGGTCGAGCAGCACGAGCGCCAGCGTCACGTCGATGACCTGGTCCGCAAGACCACGTCCGTTCGGGAAGCCGGCAGGAGTACCCGTGTCGATCATGAGAACGTCAGGCACCACGAACGGCGCCGCCTGCGCGACCGCTTCCGCGGGCGTTGCCGGTGTCAGTCCGAGTCCGGCCAGGTCATCGTCGAGCGCGTCGTGCAGCCCGGTGACATTCGCCGTGATCTCGGCAACCCAGGTGCCCGCGACGTCGCCCGCCGGCGTGTCGCTGTTGTACATGTCCTTGCTCGTGATCACGGCGGTCGCGATCGCGGGCATCCCCATGCGGTCGACCTTCGTGAACGTTTCCATCGTCGGCTGCATGCCGTTGTTGTCGTTGTTGTTGTCGTCGCCGCAGCCGGCGGCAACGAGCATGCATCCGGCCAGCGCCGCAAGCAGAGTATTCTTCTTCAAGCGTTTCATCGTCAGCTGTCCTTTCTCGAAGTCGTCGCCCAGATGTAAAGGTTCGATCCGCCGCCCGCCGCGCTCGAGAGATCCATCTCGAGAACGATGGCCGTGCAGTTCAGGCCGGCGACCGAGTCGCGCGTCGAGTCGAACATGAGCGTGCCGGTCGCGAGCGTGTTGTTGAACCCTTCGAGATCGAAGAAGAAGGGGTCGTCGCGAAGCCCGGCGTAAAGCTGCACGTTCTGGTCGTCGATCACGGTCCCGACGGCGCCGGTCACGTCACCCGTTGTCCCGGGGACGTTGCTCGCGGTCACGGTCCAGTTGCCGTTCTCCTGCGCGAACCGGATGCCGATTTTGACGTCGGCTTCGTATGTGGTCGGAAACGTGCCGCCGTCACGACCGATGCGTACTTCGTAGAGCACGTCTTCGTCGTACGTGCCGTCCTGTCCCGCGACCGGTGCCCGGAGTCCCGCGAAGGTGATGGCCGTGACGAGGCGGCCGGCGTCGTGCCAGGCATAAACGTCGGCGATATCCGCGGCCGGATCGGCCTGCGTTCCCGGCGCTTCCATGTGATCCGCGGCGCGCGTCAGCGCCGGCGTTCCCGCGAGCAGCGCGAGTGTGAGTGCTGTCAGAAGCTTCGTGCTTCTGCTTCGATTCTGTTTCATTCCAAGCCTCCTCTGTTTTGCTGGATCGAATCGACAGTTCACATGGATTACGCCGCGGGATCGCCGGGTGGATGAGGAGGGATTGAATTTTCTTGTAAGCGTCCAGACCGGGCTGTAAGAGTGGAGAGGGGACAGGCCGGGAGGCGCTTCACGCTGCACTCGAATCCCTTCCCGGGGCCGATACCGAGGTTTTCGAATTATGAGGCGTCCGACTGACACATGGGCTTCGTATTTACAATAGGAACGGCAGATGGCACCGGGCAGCTGCGAGGGAGCGCTGATGAACGCGCCTGACCGAGCGGCTGCCGATATCCGTTCGCTCGAAAGCGTGGCGAACGGCGATCGGGAAGCCCTGGCCTTCCTGTACGATCGATTCACGCCGCTCCTCTTTCCCGTCGCGCTCCGCATTACGGGCAGCAGCGCCGACGCGGAAGACGTGATGCAGGAAGTCTGGGTGCAGGTGTGGCGGCGGGCTTCGTCGTTCGATGCCGCGCGCGGCAGCGTGCCCGCGTGGCTCATGACGATTACGCGATCGCGCGCGCTCGATCACATTCGAAGCCGCAGCGCGCGGACGAAGCGCGAGGAAGTCGCGGAACCGCCGAAGCAGAGCGCGCCCGATCCGGGCCGGAGCGCGGAGAGCGAAAGCGTGCGGGCGAAACTGCGCGCGGCGTTCGAAGAACTCGGCCCCGAACGTGCGCAGGTTCTGGAACTCGCATACTGGGAGGGGCTCTCGCAGAGCGAGATCGCCGAGCGAACCGGATCGCCGCTCGGTACGGTCAAGTCGTGGACGCGCCAGGGACTGGAGCGAATGCGCAAACTGCTTCCCGATGGGGACTGGTGGTAATGGCGAAGCACGAACGACATCCCGAACTCGACCTCGTCGCCGGTTACGTGCTGCAGGCGCTCGGCCCGCAGGACGAAGCGCGCCTGCTCGCGCATCTCATGGAGGGGTGCGAGGAGTGCGAAGCGGCCCTGCGCGATCTGAGCGATGCCACGGTGGCGGTCGGCGGGAGCGCGCCTTCGGCCATGCCGTCCGATGCGCTCCGCTCGCGCGTGCTGAGCGATCCGCGCATTTCGGGAAGCGCGGGCGCGAGCAGCGATGGAGGCGACGGTCGCGACTCCGGCACGGATGCCGACGCGCGTTCGCGCCGCGCCCAGGAACGCACGCCTCTCCGCCCGCGCGACGGCGCACGAACCGGCGGCGGAAGGGCGATGGCCGGCATGCTCGCCGCGGCCTGCCTGATCCTCGCGTTCGGGAACTACTGGTTCTGGCAGAAGGCGGGCGAGTTCCGCGCCGAACGCGATGCCGTGCAGCAGACGTTGCGCGAGGTGGAGGCGGAGCTCAGCGCGAAGGAGTGGATTCCGAAGATGGTGACCGCGCCCGGCACCGACTGCTACGATCTCGCGCTCACGGGATCGATCGACGCGCCGCTGAACGGCACCGCCTGCTTCGCGAAGGAGAGCGGCGCGGCCGTCGTGCTTCTCGCCGAACTCCGCCCGCCGAGCGGGCGCGACTACGAACTCTGGGTGCTCCGCGGCAGCGTCCCGACGAGCCTCGGCGTGATCACGGCCGATGACGAAGGGCGGGCGGCGATCCGTCTCGACGCGATCCCCGATGCGTCCGCGATCACGGCGTTCGCCGTTTCGCTCGAACCCGCCGGCGGCTCTCCTGAAGCTGCGCCGACCGGCCCGGTCGTCATGGTGGCGCCCGTCACCAGCTGAACCCTTCCTGACGAAAGGAACCCGAGATGATCAAGGGAATGCACGGCATGTTCTATTCGTCGAAGCCGGAAGCGCTTCGGGCGTTCATCAGGGACAAGCTCGGCGTGCCGGCGAGAGACATCGGCGAAGGGTGGCTCATCTTCGATCTGCCGAAAGCCGATCTCGGCGTTCACCCGACGGAGGGGGATGCGACGGCGCCGTCGGGAACGCACGACATCTCGTTTTTCTGCGACGACCTGAAAGCCACGGTTGCCGAGCTTCGCGGACGCGGCGTAGAATTCAAAGACGAGATCCGCGACGACGGATGGGGATTCACGATCCGGCTCGACATGCCGGGCGGAATCGAAATGCAGATTTACCAGCCGAAATTCTAGAGGCATGACGCTGACTACGGACTACTTCGCCAGACTCGTCGGTACTCGTCCGAGCTGGCCGGGCGACATGACAGCCGAGGAAGAAGCGGTCATGGGCGAACACTTCCGCTACCTGCGGAGGCTCACGGCGGAGGGCAAGGTGCTCATGGCGGGCCCGGTCTTCGGGGAGTTCGGCCTCATCGTGCTGCGCACGAAAGACAAGGCGACCGCGCGCGGCATTCTCGAGAACGATCCTTCGGTTGCCGCGGGCCTGCACACGTTCGCACTGCACGAAATGGAAGTGTCGCTTCTGGCCGACTCGATCCGCCCGGATCGTTACGTGGCCGAGCCCGGCGATCGCGTCATTCACTCCGAGGTGGTTGTCGAGGCGGCGCTCAGCCGTGTCTGGAATGCGTGGACGACGGCGGCGGGCATAAAGCGTTTTCTGGGCTGTGAGGCGCGCGTCGAACTGCGCCCCGGCGGGCCGTTCGAAATCGAGTTCGAGGCCGATGCGCCACGCGGACTGCGCGGATCGGAAGGGTGCCGCGTGCTTTCCGTGCTGCCGATGGAAGTCGTGTCGTTCGAATGGAACGCGCCCCCTTCGTT
The DNA here is from genome assembly GCA_013002425.1 of Gemmatimonadota bacterium. Lineage (GTDB taxonomy): Bacteria > Orphanbacterota > Orphanbacteria > Orphanbacterales > Orphanbacteraceae > JABDJQ01. The sequence continues at coordinate 2,494 of JABDJQ010000405.1, read as the reverse complement.
CGGCGAACTGCGCGATGTCCGCACGCAGGTTGTCGTGCGTTTCAAGGAGATCTCGTCGAGCCGCGTGCGCGTCGTGCTGGCGCACGCCGGCTGGGGGGAGGGCGAGGAGTGGGACCGGCTGTTCGCTTACTTCGAGAAAGCGTGGCCCCACGTGCTCGAGAAACTGCGGGAGCGCTTCGACGATTGAAGCGCGCGGAGAGTGCGATCGTGGGACGCGCTCAGACCTACGACTCCGACCAGCCCTTCGCCCGATCGACCGCCTGCCGCCATCGCGCGTGAAGTCGGTCGCGTTCCTCCGGCGCCATCGCCGGTTTGTACGACGACGCGCTCTTCCATTTCGCGTCGATCTCCTCGCGCCCCGACCAGAATCCCGTTGCCAGCCCCGCCAGGTACGCCGCGCCGAGCGCCGTCGTTTCCGTAATCGCCGGCACGTCGATCGGGACGCCCAGAATGTCCGACTGGAACTGCATGAGCCACGAATTCTCCGTCGCGCCGCCGTCCGCGCGCAGCTCGCGAAGCGCCGTTCCCGCGTCACGTTCCATCGCCTCGACAATGTCGCGCGTCTGATATGCGATGCTCTCGAGCACCGCGCGCGCGATATGGGCGCGGGTCGTGCCGCGCGTCAGGCCGACCATCGTGCCGCGCGCGTAAGGATCCCAGTGCGGCGCGCCGAGCCCCGCGAGCGCGGGCACGAACCAGACGTCGTCGTTCGAATCGAGCGACCGCGCCAGCGCCTCCGTTTCGCTCGCGTGCTCGATGATGCCGAGCCCGTCGCGAAGCCACTGCACCGCGGACCCCGTCACGAAGATCGCGCCTTCGAGCGCGTACTCGACCGGGTCGTCGCCGATCCCCCACGCGATCGTGGTCAGCAGATTGTTCTCGCTCGCGGCCGCGGCCGTTCCCGTGTTCATGAGCAGGAACGACCCCGTGCCGTACGTATTCTTCGCGCGCCCCGCGCCGTAACACGCCTGCCCGAAGAGCGCCGCCTGCTGGTCGCCCGCGATCCCCGCGATCGGGACGCCCCCCTTGACCGCGTGTCCGGCTTCGGGAAACGCGTCCTCGTGCGTATTGCCGTAAACGTGCGATGAAGGACGCACTTCGGGCAGCACCGCGCGCGGGATGTCGAACAGCGCGAGCAGTTCGTCGTCCCACGTCAGTTCGTGAATATTATAGAGAAGCGTGCGCGACGCGTTCGAATAGTCCGTGGCATGCACCGCGCCGCCGGTCAGATTCCAGACGAGCCACGAGTCGATCGTGCCGAACGCGAGTTCGCCCGCTTCGGCGCGCGTGCGCAGCTTTGGATCGTGGTCGAGCAGCCACTGCAGTTTCGTCGCGGAAAAGTACGGGTCGAGCAGCAGCCCCGTCTTTGCGCGGACAGCAGCCTCGTGCCCGGCGGCTTTCAGCGCGTCACACGTGGCCGCCGTCCTGCGATCCTGCCATACGATCGCCCGGTGCACCGGCTCCCCCGTGGCGCGATCCCAGAGTACGACCGTTTCGCGCTGGTTCGTGATGCCGATCGCGTCGAGCCCCCGGGCTGCGATCCCCGCGTCCGCGAGCGCCTCGCTCATGACGCTCTGCGTAACGCGCCAGATCTCGCCCGCGTCATGTTCGACCAGGCCCGGCTTCGGGTAGTGCTGCGTGAACTCCGAGTAAGCGCGCCCCGCAATCGCCCCCGCCCTGTCGAACACGAGCACCGTCGTCCCGGTCGTCCCCTGGTCGATCGCCATGACATGTGTGCCGCTCATACGTTGCTCCTTCGTGCCCCGAAACTAGCACTTTTGCGCGCCCGGGCGAAGCAGGGTATGATTCCGGGAACAGCGGGTGGCCCGCACCCGTCTGCATACCTATAATGTGGGGAGCCGGATATGCCGCAATCGAAGACCAGAAGCACGCAGGAGGCTTTTTCTATGACCGCGCCCGTCATGAGCGACCATTTCGCAGCCCGCAAACCGTCCCCGATTCGCGCGGCGCAGCTCAGTTATCTCGAGCGGAAGGACGGCACGGAAGACGTGAACGTCGCGATCGGGAACGTCTCGCTCCCGATGCACCCGGCCATGATCGCGCGCATGCGGACGATCAACGACGACGGAAGCCCGTTCAAAGACGGTATCGTGCGCTACACGCTGACGGCGGGGGCTCCCGAAACGAAAAAGGCGTTCCTGAACGTGCTCGCGAGCAGCGGTTTTTCGACCGACGGCCTGCACGTGCTGATCACGGACGGCGGCAGCGCCGCGATGGAGATCGCGGAACTCGGCACGGCGGGCCCCGCGGGCGGATCGTGCGGCCCGGTGCTGCTGATCGACGCGGCCTACACGAACTATCAGTCGTTCGCGAAACGCATGGGGCGCGGCACGGTTTCGGTGACGCGCACGCTCGGCGACGACGGCAAATTCTCGCTCCCGAGCTTCGACGAGATCGAGAAGACGATCGTAGAGCACAAGCCGAGCGCGATCGTCGTGATCCCGTTCGACAACCCGACGGGCCAGTTCTACGA